>CALKVB010000015.1 GCA_937996605.1 uncultured Oxalobacteraceae bacterium
TTATCTTCAATTTTGTGCTTGCAGTAGCACGCCTCACTCTTTTTCTTCCACCATTTCTTGATCGCTTGCGTCGCTTTTGCTCCTCGCTGCTTGAGGGCTGCTTTCCTTTGCTTTCACTTCGCGTTTTTTATATAAGGTAAAGAACTCATCATTGTCCGCGGCTCGTTGACCTTCCCAAATTAATTCCCATTTGCCTGGGAAGTCTGGGTCAGTGATAACTTTTGATTTTGCTTTGCTGCGGTTGCCTTGGGTTAGCAATAGATCGCAGTTTTGCTCGCTGAACCCCGCGAAATGAACTTGACTGAAATAAGCGAACGAGGCGCGTTGTGCAGGACCAAGTTTGCTATCGATACAGCGATAGGGCATGTTTATTTTCTGGGCCATGTCTTTTGCTACGATGGAGTAGCTGACGCGATGATTAATCAAAGGTAAGCATAAAGACATCAACAAGAACCAGCCGAGGATTACGCCTCCAGTGGACAGAACAACTGCACGCCATAACACGGATGGCTGACGAGAAATACGCCAATAAACAATACGGAACCAAATCGCTGTTACAGCCAAAGCGATGATAAAGGTGAATACATTAAATTCAGGTACATATCCCGGTGCCCACTTCAGAACCTTTTGACTGATTTTAATTGGCCAAGCAGTTTGCGCTGCGACCCATGCAAACCAGAATAAACCAGCTGCTCCAGTCATGACCATCACCGCAAACCAATCAACGGCATTGATCGCAGATCTTTTCATCGTAGGAAGGCCGAATGCGGCGAGAATTGCTAGCGGTGGCAACAGAGGTAGCAGATAGCTCTCTTCGCGATTTGGATTGAGCATGGCCAGCATCGTGAAGCATAGGACAAAACCAGCCGCTAAAGAAATGTGTAAAGTCTTTTCTTGTTTGCGCCATGCATAAATTGCCCAAGCCGCGAATGGCCAAGCAGGCCAAGTAAACCAAATTCCGTATTTAAAGAAATGCAGAATATTATCTAGGCTTGGTTTGCCAATTTGTAGATAATTCCATTCCATCCAAGCTTGGTAGGGACTACTGTTATAGGGTTGAATTTGATTAAGGCAGAGCAGCCAAGCTGCCACAATCAGTAATGCCGCTGGAGTGGCGATGAAAGCTAAACCAAGATATAAATTCTGTTTGCGATACAGGCATAGTGCAAGCAAAGTAAATAGCATAGCCCCTGGTGTAACCCATCCGTGGGTTAGTGTTAACAAGCCTAAGATGAAGCCAATTTTGATCGCGGTGAGTTTTTTTGGATTTTCAAAATAGCGCGCGGCTTGATAAATTGCGTAAGCGATTAACGCGATGAAGAGTGGTCCAGCACTGGTCATATGACTAGGAATCAACAAACCCAAGCAGCCCAGATAAAAGAGCAGAGCACCATCAGCGAGTGTGCGACCGAAATCTTTCGGTTCGGGCTGACCACCAAATGGAAGCTTTAGTGGTTGTGCTTCCGTGCGGCGCCCTAGCAAGTAGGTTGTGTACCAGACAGAAATCGCGCCAAGTAGAAAGGCAAGACCTGTCGAAATGCGGGCTGCCATCGGATCACCGATTAGACCGCCAAACAACTTGATACAGAGTGCGCCTAACCAGTAAGCAAGTGGCCCTTCATCTGGCATCGGTAAGCCGACCACGTGCGGCCATAACCAGTCATTGAGATTGCCATGGGCCATTGTCCACATGACACCGAAGCTAGCGGCATCAGGTCCCTTCCAAGGGTCGCGGCCAATCAGACCAGGCAAGATGTATAAGAGGCAAAGCGTAAGAATAGCCCAACGGGGCAAGGCGATAGTCGCAGCGGCAGGGAGGCGAACTGGCTTCATAGATTTTTTTTCGATAAAACTCGATGATACAAAAAAGGCAGCCGTAGCTGCCTTGTTTTTTCTTACTTCGCGTACTGCTGTTGCGTAATTCTCTAACTATTCGCTTTTTGGCGTTGTTATGCGTCGCTCATGCGCTGTATAACAAGCTGAAATGCGTAGTGACTTGAGAATTATTGCGCAGAAACGGCTGTCTTAGAACCAACAGAACCAAATTTCTTACGGAATTTGTCAACGCGACCAGCGGTGTCAACGATTTTGTGCTTACCAGTGTAGAAAGGATGGGATTCCGCAGAAACCTCAATCTTCACCAATGGATATTCTTTGCCTTCGAATTCGATTTTATCTTTCGTGCCGATAGTGGAACGTGTGATGAATTTGAAATCGTTAGATACGTCGTGGAATACAACTTCACGATAGTTTGGGTGGATACCGTCTCTCATGCTTGCCTCAAAAAATAGGTTGGTAGCCAATAGACACTTCGTCGGTCGTCTTGCTTCGTGACCCGATTGTTTATCACTTGCCAGGGTTAAAGTACTTTGACTGAATAGGCTCAGCCAAGCCCACGATTATACAATAAAATGGCAGCGATGCACGAATTTGCAGATGAGTAGAATGCTGGGATGGCCTAAAAATAGAGGGGAGTTGCATGTCTAGCAATATGCACGTCAATATGAGCAGTTTGTTGCATGTGATTGAAGTGATTGGGGTTTTTGTGTTTGCGAGTTCAGGTTTAGTCGAGGCGAGACGTAAAAAGATGGACTTGGTCGGTGTTTTTACGGTGGCATTTATTACCGCCTTCGGTGGGGGGACGGTAAGAGATATTTTGCTTGATCGACGTCCTTTATTCTGGATCGAAAATTACGAATATCCTACCCTAATTTTTTTATTCTGCCTTTTGGTATCACCATTTTTTAGGCAGCTACGTCAAGTCGTTACCGAAAGAGTTATCGTTTATGCTGATGCCTTGGGTTTGGGGCTATTCAGTGTTGGCGGTGCTTCTTTAGCCTTTGAAATGAAGATGCCTTTATTTGTATGTGTGATGATGGGGGTAATTACTGGCATCTTTGGCGGCGTTTTGCGCGATATGATTTGTAATGAAATTCCTATGGTGTTTCGCCGTGGCCAGCTGTACGCAACCTGTGCTTTCCTTGGGTGTTGGACTTATCTTGTGATGGCGTGGTTGCATTTCGCCGAACTACCCGCGGTATTGGCGGGTATTGCGATCACAGTGATTTTGCGCTTGCTGGCGGTGCGCTTTGATTGGAAATTACCGGGCTAAGTTTTTTTGCGTGGTGGCTTTGCGCTCAGGCCGGCTAACATGACATCAATCATCGTTTCACCATGGGCACCGAGATCGTAGGCACTGGTGTCGATGAGCCATTCATGCACGAGCCCAATTAAAAAACTATGGGTGATTTGCACAGCAATCCATGTGTCTGTGTCTGCAGGCAAAGCGCCTTGTTTTACGGCTAATTCGAAAATTTGCTGTACTTTATTTAAGCATTCCCGTTTGCCCTCGCGTTCCTCGATGAATGTTTCCATTTCAGCAGTTTTCTCGCATCGATGAAATACGATATCAAAGACTTTGGTTTGACGTGGATTACCGGTTGCTTGTTGAATAAAATGGACGTACAGTTGACGAATAGCGGCCATCGGATCTTCGATCGGTGTACTGGTAATTTCATTGAGTAAGATCTCAATTGGCAAGAAGGCGCGATCACAAAGCGCGTGGAATAATTCTTTTTTGTCTTTAAAATGCCAGTAAATAGCGCCACGTGTCATTCCCGCGGCGCCAGCAACATCATTGAGCGTCGTATTAGAAACGCCTTTTTCACAAAACACGATTTCCGCTGCATCGAGCAGAGCATCATAGGTTTGTTGGGTATCTTCTTTCGTTTTTCTGACCATAGTATTACTCCCCGTCGACGGATTCTCTTTGAATTGTATGAGGATGCTTTTTCTCGTCGATTGATTTATTAATTTATTGATCTGGCTCTTTGGTTTTGACGGCCAGTATTGCTGAATTCGGCTCGTGCAGTGTACCTCTCGCAATAAAAAACAAATTTATTCAAGATTAATAAAAAGTACTTAAAAAATTTTTTTTCGGAAATTTTTAACGCAAAAACTATACAAACATTCGTGTATGTATATAATAGCAGACTAAGATCATCATTTAAAGAGGTAAATATGCACACGCCTATGAATAAGAAACATATTTTTAGTGAAAGTTACACGATGTTAAAGCCTAAGCTGAGTGTTTTGGCGACGAGTTTGTTGCTTTGCGCTCCGGTTTTGTTGATTAGTGCGTGTGGCAAGCAAGGCCCCGCTGCTCAAGGTGGTCCGAATGGTATGCCTCCTCCAGAGGTGAATGTCGTGACGGTGCAATCACGTGATTTGCCGATCGATTATGAATATGTAGGCCAAACCGCTGGCATTCGTGAGACCGAAGTTCGTGCTCGTATTTCGGGCATTTTGGAACAACGTGTTTACGAAGAAGGCGCCAAAGTAAAGGCCGGACAAGTTTTGTTCCAAATTGATCCGGGTAGCTATCAAACACAGTTGGCCTCGGCTGAAGCGGCGCTGGGGGTTGCAGAGGCTAAACTGAATCAAGCCAAACGTGAGTTCGCTCGTCTAGCCCCATTAGCTGCAGAAAAAGCGATTAGTCAACGTGAATACGACGACGCGAAATCAAACTTGGAAATGGCGGAAGCGAGTTACAAACAAGTTCGAGCACAAGTGAATGAAGCCAAACTGAATTTGAGTTATACCAAAGTGGTGGCGCCAATATCGGGTG
>CALKVB010000016.1 GCA_937996605.1 uncultured Oxalobacteraceae bacterium
ATGGTGGACCTGCGAATCCACTTAGTCCGTTTGCCGATGCCATTTATGGTACTTGGAAAAAAGAGTTTACTTTAGTGCAGTGGGATCAGCGTGGTAGCGGTAAGACCTTCATTCGAAATCCAGAAACAGCGGAGAGTAGTTTGAGTGTTGAGCAAATGGCGGCAGACGGCATCGCGATTGCTCAGTATCTTCGCCAACATTTACATCGTTCTAAGTTGATTTTGATGGGGAGTTCCTGGGGATCGGTGTTGGGAATTCAGATGGTGAAAGCACAGCCCGACCTGTTTGTTGCTTACATCGGAACCTCACAAGTCGTGTCGCAAAAAGAAAATCAAGCCGCCAGTTACTCGCTGACTCTAGCCAAGGCTCGTGCTGAAGAAGATCAAAATATGGTCAAGTCGCTCGAAGATCTTGGCAATCCTCCGTGGGAGAACCCACGCAATTCTGGTGTTCTTCGTCGTGCCACTAAGGCTCTTGAAGCAAAAACGACGATCCCGGCACCCAAAACTTGGTGGATTCCTCAGGCCTCTTATCAGCTGGATCGGTACGAAGCAGAATATGAAGCTGCCGAGGAATATTCGTTCTTGCAATTTGTCGGCATGAAGAATGATGGTATGTATTCGAAGATTGACTTCCCCGCTCAAGGTTTGGAGTTTGATATCCCTATCTATTTCGTGCAAGGCGAGCAGGATCTTGTGACTGCACCTAGCGTGACTCGCAGTTACTTTGAACGGATTCATGCACCCAAAAAAGCTTACTTCTTGGTTTCGAAAACGGGGCACAACCCGAATTCGGTCAGCGTCGCGATGGAATACAAAATTCTCAAAGAGCAAGTGATGCCTTTGCTTAAAGTTCGCTGAAGCTTCAATCTAGATTTTGATCCAAGTATTGACGTGACTATCGATCGTGATTGCCCTTGTCGATGCGTGTGTCGCGCACATTCATTAAGTTAGGCTTCGCCGCTGTGTACGTCTTCACAGAGCAGGTCGATAGCATCACGCAATCAATCAAGTTTACATACTCAGACTGAGCCGATTGATGTTCGTGATGCTATTAGGTTTGTCCTCAAACATGACGCAAAGCGACAGTCCTTGGTGGATGGACGCAGCAAAAAATAAAATCAGAATGACATCGTCGAAACGTCATCTGCGGTGGCTTGGTATGCGGGCTCAGGTTGCTGAGTTGTGTAGCGATAACTTGATCGCCCTGTCGTTCGCTCACCCTGCCCTTGATGCGGATAGTTGAGGTGCTTTGTATCGCAGTAAGTTCTTGTTATCCGTTTGGATAGTGACTTCATTGGATCAGCTTGCACAAGTAAATTTATGTCGAAAGTGATGATTACATCGAAGTTATGTGCACCTGCTCTTCGCAGGAATACGATACGACGTTTGCGCCTGAACGAGTTATTGAATCAAAGTTTCGTCGCTGAAAAAAAGCTCAGCCTGTTAGTGGCTCCAGCCGGGTTTGGTAAGACCAGCTTAGTCTGTGATTGGTTGCAGCACGCTGATGTCCGTTTCGCGTGGCTGTCATTAGACCCCGAAGATAGGGAGACCACACGCTTTCTGGCTTATCTGATCGCTGCTTTGCAAACGCTCGTACCAGAGATGAAAGCATTGTCTGATTCGCTGTTACACAAACCTTTCACCACCGAAGAGGTCTTGGGAAGCGTAGTGAACCTCATTGCTAAGCTCGACGATAGATGTGTCCTAGTCATCGATGATTATCACTTCGCTGAGACAAAAGAGAATAATGAAGTTCTTAGTTTCTTACTTGCACATCTCTCTTCTCAGTTACATCTGGTCATTTTAAGTCGGCAAGAGGTGCATGCGCCTATTGCTCGATTTCGAGCACTGAATCAGGTAATAGAGATTGGTGCGCGAGAACTCACTCTAAATGAAATTGAGGTGGTCTATTTTCTGACTTCGACGATAGGCTTAAATTTATCACCTGCTCAAATTGAACACCTCAAAACGCATACTGAGGGGTGGGTGGCAGGTTTGCAACTTGCAACCGCTGGCATGGCTGCTTGCCCCAAAAATCTGGAGAGCGATCTTGAACCATGGAAGGTTGCTAATCAATATGTCATTGATTTTATATTTGAAGAAATCATTTCGCCCCAAGTGCAAGTAGTTCAAGATTTTTTGATCGCGACGGCCTCTCTACAAAAAATGAATAGTTCGCTGTGTGACTTTGTTTTAGAAGATCTACACGTTGTCTCATGTGATATTTTGAATTACTTACAGCGAGAAAACTTATTTGTATTGGTAGTCGATACGGATCATGTTTGGTTTCGCTATCATCGCCAATTTCATCATGCGCTCAAGCGCCTACAGGAGCGCCGATTAAGCCCCACCAGCATCGCCAAACTTCATTTGCGTGCCAGCACTTGGTATGAACATCACGCTGATTTGAATAGTGCCTTTTATCATGTCATTGCCGCCGGTGATATGACACAATTAGCACACATGGCGGAGAAATATTGGGAGGAGCTTGCAAGTGAGGTACCTCATTCGCAATGGCTTGAATGGGTAAAAAATTTGCCAGAAGAGTTAGTAGCTCGACGCCCAGTCTTATGTGTGCAGATCGCTTGGTCGTGGATGAGTCTGGGGAATTTTGATGCGAGCGAAATGCGTTTGCGGGACGCTGAAGTTTGTATGCAAAATCGAGCCGGTGAGATGAGCATCGTGGTCGCCGAACAGTATCGCCATTTACAAGGAAGAATTGCTTTTGTACGTGCTTTCAATGCACAGCATAGGCAAGATTTCAACTTGGCTTTGCGCAACGCAGATCTCGTTTTACATTTAGCGAACGTAGATCGTGATGCGGGGAGCCGTGGACAATCTCGCACCATCCTGAGTCTGTCGTATTGCTTGCGTGGCGATTTAGATCAAGCCCAACAATTACTTTTGGAAGCGATCGAAAGCGCAAGGCGCACGGGAAATTATTACAAGCTCACAATAAGCGCATTCGAGGTTGGGCAATTGTTGACACAACAGGGACAGTTGAAAGAAGCGATGTGTTTTTTTCAAAAAGCCTTGCAGTACGTGGCAGAACATCAAGGAGATTTGGTCAAAATCGCTCCACAACTTTTACTTGGTTGCGCGATGATTTCTCTAGAAACGGATGATCAGGAAGCACTTGAAAGCTATTTAGATCAAGCGGTCAATGCCGCTGTCGTCGGGAGTTTACCCGATTGGCAATTTCATTATCACCTGGTGATGGCGCAGATAAAGGCTTCGGCGCATGAATGGAGCGCGGCTCTATCCTATCTTGATGGTACCGAATGTTGCTTAA
>CALKVB010000017.1 GCA_937996605.1 uncultured Oxalobacteraceae bacterium
AACGATAGATGTAAGTATCGTGTGATTTGTAGAAACCAGCGAAGCTGAAGTAGCCTTTGTTACCGAAATACTTCTCGTAGGACAAGTCCAAAGCCTTAGCCAAGAATGGTTTCAAGTTTGGATTGCCGCCGCTACCAGTGAGGATTGGATTATTACCTTGTGTAGTCACGCCAAACTGTTGGCTTGCACGCATGTCATCCATATTGGCGCGAGACAATACTTTCGCCAAACCTAAGCGGATGAATTGCTCGTTACCCATTTCAAATGAAACGTTTGTACTTGGCAAAACATTCGTGTATTTAGTACCAGCGCCAACCACATGCGATGGACAAGTTGCCGCTGTAATACCGGTACAGAAAGCCAAGTCAACTTGGTTACCTGTGGAATACTGATCCGTATTCACGAATTGAACACCCACATTACCGCGGTATGGAATACCACTCAAATCACCATCGAGGTCACCCATCGCGTAAGCAGTCGTGACTTTTTCACGTACTGACCAATCTTTTGCCAACACGGATGCATCTACCCATTGCGCCAAGTTGTAGATTGGACCCAAAGAACCTTCTGGATCAAAGGAGACGATAGGCAAACCAGTCGTGCCCGCCACACCTACTGCAGAACCTGGCACCACTGCTGTTGCATAACCATTCGCACCTTTCACAACCAGACGACCTTCTTGTCCAGCGCGAATTTTTTCGCGATCATTGTAGTTCAAGCCGAAACGTGCCGTAACAATTGGGCCCCAGCTTACATCGTGACTGCCTGACAAACGCAGACTAGTCACTTTATCGTTCACTGTAGGCAATGCAACGTAACCAGCTTGTGGAGAATTGACACCACCACCCCAGCCATCAACGTCAGTCAAGAACGCAACGTTACGATCACCGTAGTTCAAGGATGTTGTGTATTTAACGTCGTTGAAGTTACCGCCATTAAAGCCTGTGTAGCTAATCGAACCCAAGCTCGCTGCATTACCTGGTTGACCTGCAGTTGTCTCATAGCGGGATGCGTCTTTTTTCGCTTTGGAGTAGGACAAATCTGCGTTTAATTTCCAGTCATCGATCTTCATATCAGTGTTCCAACCGATCGATGTGAATTTATCCTTAGCAGATTCTTTATGGTTACGCACTACACCTTTGTAGTTGCTAAATGTACCCGCTGTCACAACACCGTTTGCATCAACAGTTGCATTTGACAACACGCCATCTGGATCGTAACCACCAGCTGAGCCAGCGATCGCGCCTTCCAAACCTGTTTTCTTCAAGCTGTTGCTACCAGCAGAGTAGAACATGTCAACAGTCGATTTGAAGTCTTTGTTTGGCTTGAATTGCAAAGTCACAGATGCTCCATCGCGATCGCTCTTACTTGTTTCAGTATCAGCACCGAAACCACCAATCGTTTTTACTTTCTTACCTTGGTAGTCTACTTCTGGACTCCAACCACCCCAAGTATTGAAACGTTGTTGCGCGCCGCCGTCTTCCTTAAACTTCGTAAAGCCCAATGCCAAACCGATAGTGCGATCTGCAAATTGGTCAACGTAAGAGAAGGAATAACGATCGCCATCGCCTTCGGATGCTGTCTTAACGCCAGTGCGTTGTTTGCGATACGCCGCAGAGATCACTTGCTTTCCGAAGTCCAAAGGCTTCAAGGTATTCAAATCGATAGTCGCTGCCAAACCTTGACCGACCAAAGAGGCATCAGGTGTTTTGTAGATCAATACAGAACCCATCAATTCCGCTGGGAACAGATCGAATTCTGGCGCACGTGCATTACCAGTCGAAGCTTGCTCACGACCATTCAACAAAGAGCCGTTGAAGGAAGGTGACAAACCGCGAATACTGATGTCCGCTGCTTTACCAGATGAGCGGCTACGCTGCGCTGTAACACCCGGCAAACGAGAAATCGATTCAGCAACACTTGCGTCAGGCAATTTACCGATATCTTCCGCAGAAATCGCTTCTACGATAGAAGTGGAATTTTTCTTCAAGGAAATCGCTGCTTCAATACCACGACGAATACCTGTCACCACGATCGTTTCTGTCGCCTGTGGTTCCTGCGCTGTCGCCTTCGGCGCTTCTGCTTGTTGCGCGTACACATTGCCAGAGCTCAAGGCCAACATTACGGCGCAACCAGCTGCGATTGGGGTCATTTTCAACACAGCACGATTCAGGCTTGATACCTGTTGTTGCTGACGGCTTTTCTGTTCCATACAAATCTCCAAATATTTTTGTGAGGCTCAAATTCCAATTGGGGGGGGAGGATTTCTAAAACTACTGTGACTTCTTATTGCAACCGAATTCGACTTGGCACTTTTCTTTTCCAATTAAATTCTTGAAGCTAGTTTGTACCAAAACTAAATCGTATGTCAACCATAAATAATTCGAATATCTGTGACAAAAATCGCCTCCCCTCTAGAGCAAATTGGTAGAGCGTGGCTGGAAAACCACACAAATCACATTTTTTTAAATGTAGTCAAACTACATAACAGCAATTTTATTATCAAGTTTTCACGAGAAAATTCAAAGCGCTTTACATTTTTTAGACAAGAAAACTCAAAGCGCTTTAGATTTTTACCTCACTAAACAACCAAAGCGCTTTCGGTAGAGTAAGTTTTTTACAATGAAGCGTCTAAAATAGTCCACAAGGAGAGCACCTTTTTCGCACTACTACCCAAAAGTAGTCACATTATTCAACTCAACAATAGCGAATCAATAATACCAGTTGCAAATTGGATCACACAAAATCATCCAAACAAGCTAGTAAATCACCATTCAAAGCCTAGTACGAGCTCAAAAATAAAAAAGCCACGACGACGGTCGTGGCTTTGCACAATAGAGAACAAGCTAAGGAGCGATATTACGGCTGAACTAATGTCGCCTGTCCTATTTCAGATGATGTACGTTACTTGCTTAGCTTTGGACGGCCTGCTTTCAATGCTGGTAATGCAGTAATCATCGCTTTGAGCTGCGCCATATCGGCCTTCTTCAATAGTTCTAAACCGATACGCAGCAACTGACTCTTTTTAACTTCAACACCCGCCGCCAAGCAAGCTTTCTTGACATCGCCCAATACAGCATATTCTGCCTCAGGCATGGTGAAGCTATCACGAACCAGTTTGGGCTTTTTGAGTTTCTCAACTTTCGCGGCGGCAGTTTTCAATTTACTCTCCACTTTTGCGGCGGACTTCGGTGCAGACTTCGGTGCAGACTTCGGTGCAGACTTATTTGCCACCTTTTGCGCCGCCTTAGGTGCCAACTTAGGTGCAGCCTTAGGTGCTGTCTTCTTAGCAGACTTAACAAGTGGTTGAGGCTGTGATTTCTTTGACATAGCTGCACTCGGTTTAGCAGCAAGCTTCTGCGGTGTAGTCACCGCCTTTGAAACGACGTTAGGTTTAGTTGCAGATTGGGGGACTTTTTTTGTTGATTTTGCAGAGACACCGCTCGGCACCTTTTTTGCTGCAGTAGCAATCACTTTTGCTGGCACAACTTCCACCTTTGCTTTAACACTTACTTTTTTCTTCGCTACGGTAACCATTTGAGCTCCTATTTCATCATCGCACAACGTGCACATCATTAAATTTACATAAACAGTATAAACGATTTATATCATTTAACAAGGAAACAAATTATACATAAGCTTTAACGATAAATTCCATGCCGACTTCTCGCCAACACTCGATCTCTTTCTGCAACCAGTAGGCAACAGTTGGGTGCAAATTGACCCATGATTGTTTAATCTCAAGCTCGATTTTGTTCTTCATTTTCAAACGAAAATCGGCAAAATCTAATTCAATACGTGAGTGCATAAACGTCACCGCCAAACGCAGCGATAGCACCGCCTTAGCAAAATCATTGTCCGACAAACTCTCACCCAATTTACGCAGATTACCCTTCTGACTCAGCACTAGGCGGCTCATCAGTCTTTGCTCACGCGTGGTAAAGCCTGCGATATCGCCATTTTCAACAAGATAACTCCCATGTTTATGGTAACCCGTATGCGATACCGTCATCCCCACCTCGTGCATTAAAGCACTCCAGTACACATAGCGACTCAACTGTTCATTACTTGGTTTCAATTGCTCAAAAATAGATTTCGCAATTTCTGCAACTGATTTCGCACGAATCACATCTGAGCGGAATACATCAAGAAAATCATGCACAGCTTGATCACGCCGATCACGCTTGGTCGAACGCAAATGCAAGTCCCACATCACCCCCATGCGCAGGCCAGCTTCAATTGGATGGAGCACAATGATATTCAATTCTTGGAAAAGGCCAATGAGAATAGACAAGCCACCGATCACCATCGCCACGCGTTCTGGCTTAATACCGGCCAGATTCAAGACATCAATACGGCCTTTGCTAATGCAATAGTCACGCAAGGCTAACAACTTTGGCAGACTCACTTCGGCATCACCAAAACCATTTTTGAGTAAGGCATCTGAGATAGCTCTGACCGTACCTGAGGAACCATAAGCGTTCCGCCAATACTCAGGCTGAAAAGCGGGGGTCGCATCTTCCAAAAGTGAGCGCACCGACACCACAGCGGCATCAAATCCGTCTGCAGTTATCACCCCATCAGGAAAGAAAGCAGAACTATGCTTAACAGTACCCATCCCGAAAGATTCGACTTTGGCGATCTCATGCCCTCGCCCCAGTATGATTTCCGTTGAGCCACCACCAATATCGATGACTAAACGGCGCTCAGCCGGAATCGCCAAAGTATTGGAGACGCCCATATAGATCAAGCGCCCTTCTTCTTCGCCAGAAATAACTTCAATTGGGCGCCCCAAGGCAGCCTCGGCTCGCGGTAAGAAGGCAGCTGCGTTTTTCGCAATACGGATGGTATTGGTCGCTACGCAGCGCACTTCGATATCCTTATAGCCATCCAACAGTTCTTTAAATCGCGATAAGCAAGCGAGCGCTCTATCGATCGCCTCAGGAGCTAGATTACCTTTTGCATCTAAACCTGCGCCGAGGCGGATCGGGTCACGCGCACTTTTGATGACGCGAATAGCACTACCGTCGAAACTGCCTATGTGCAATCGAAAACTATTTGAACCTAAATCTACCGCTGCGAACATATTCGCCTTCCTTTGATCAATCTGTGATGAAAGTCATCATAGCCTATGCGAAAGCGGGCGGGTGCAAACTTTTGCGCACGCGCCACGCTCATTCAGCCAAATCAGCCAAATCAGCCAAATCAGCCAAATCAGCTAAATCATATTAATCATTTTCTGTTACCGCGCGATGACGGAACAGGGACTAGAAGGTTGTTAAGATCAGGACGTGAAGAAACGTCGCTCTAAAGATTGCAAACCCGTGGTATTTAAGATTTCTGCCAGCCGTTGCGCTGCCTTATTGCTCTTGCCACCCTTGTATTCAGCAACAATGAGTTCATTCTTCATCGAATGCTCCCAGCCTACCAGTTCGGTCACGGTCACCTGGTACCCGAGCGCTTCCAGGTACAGGCAGCGCAGGACGTTGGTCAGTTGGCTGCCCATTTCGCGGGTATGCAACGGATGTCGCCAAGATCGGAAGAGCGTCGTGTA
>CALKVB010000018.1 GCA_937996605.1 uncultured Oxalobacteraceae bacterium
AAGTCATAGCATGCTAAAGCCTCTTGATGGCGCTCCATTTGATGCAGACAGGCGCCTAAATTACTATGCAATTGGGGCTGCTGCGCATCTACAGCGAGTGCTTTACCAAAAAAATTCATCGCCGATTGCAGGTCGCCACGTTGCTGTGCAATCACGCCGATTAAATGCAAGGCATCGAAATGGCGTGCATCGATTTGCAAAACTTGTACATACAAAGATTCAGCTTCGGCGAGGTGTCCTTGCTGGTGCAGCTCAACAGCACGATGGAGTAATTCAGAAATGGCGGAAGACATAAGAATGGGATAAAAGCGTCGAACACGTCTTAATGGAAGGCGAAGGCCATATTAAAACATAGTCTCAAGCGCTATGCCCTAAGTTTGGCATCACACAAAGTAGCAAGTGGAAACACAATGCGCGGGTGTCGCGATTCCCGTCACATGCTTTTGCTACTAGAATAGGCATGGAATGATAGGATGTAAGCCGTATACAAAAGAAGTGAGTTGAAAGATGACACGCCCTACACATAAAATCTTATTCGTTTGCATGGGTAATATTTGCCGTTCGCCCACCGCTGAAGGTGTATTTCGTCAGAAGGTAGAGCAGGCACATGTAACTGAACAGTTTGTGATCGATTCGGCAGGTACCCATGCCTATCATGTGGGAGAACCGCCAGATTTGCGCTCTCAAGAATATGCGCGCAAACGCGGCATCGATTTGTCGGCACAACGTGCGCGTCAAGTTCAGGTACAAGATTTTGCCAAGTTCGATCTAGTGTTAGCGATGGATAAAGACAATCTGCGTCTCTTGCAGAATCAGTGTCCTGCTGAATATCAACACAAAATTAAGTTGATGATGTCGTATGCGAGTCATAGCCCATCGGATGTGGTACCTGATCCCTACTACGGTGGCGGTCGTGGCTTTGATGTGGTACTCGATTATTTGGAAGATGCCGCTGAAGGCTTATTAAACGACATCCTCCAAAATCATCGAGCATAATACAAGCTAGCTTATTTTACATTCATCTAATTCAAATCCGCTTCGTGACTTAATTGACGTCTAGTGTGGCCATAGAGATAGCCATAAAATCATCTGGCAAGCGCGGTGCTGCGATGCTACTAGGAAGTTGGTAAACGGTATCGCTGACGCGTAAGCTAAGGGGTTTGCCCGCTTCAATTTCAAACTCAATGACATTCCCCAGCGTTGCCTCCGCTTTATTTCGTCCATGTATCCAAATTGCCCAGCGTTCTGGATCTTTGTTGGTGTAACTCGCTCCATTAATTCTCGCGCTGAATACTTTTGCGCCTTCAATGGTCACTTGGGTATTCGGTGCGTGCAAAGGGCTGTGGAGTAATACTTTAAGCTTCAGACGATCGCCTACAGTCTCAAGTTGTTGCACTTGAATAATAGGACGTGGCAAGTTTAAATCGTCAGCTCTTTCTATCCATAATGGGCGTTTGCCAAAGCGAGACAGGGGGCCGAGGATATGATCTGCAGGCTTCTGCTCGGCTTTACTTGTCAATACACGTAAGGCATCACGATTGAGTAAGTCATTTGGCGACGCCCACCAGTTTTGGCCTGGTTTCACGCCAGCGACATAGATGAGTTGGGCTGGTTGTGGAAAAGTGCTATGAAAGTGCGCGGTCGCTAATGCGCCCATTACCACGAATACATTCACAAAAACCAGCGGCACCCATCGACGGAAAGTATTGGCAAATTGCAGCAACAAGGGAATGCATAGTCCCAGCAATATGCTCATCAAGATAATCGGCACGCCAATTGAATAAAAACCCAAGGCGATGGTAATTAAGACGACAAAGGGAGCAAATAGAATGACACTAGGGAGGACGCCAGCAAGCAGAATCCACAATCGTGCTGTACTCTCTTGCCCGACCTGCTTGTAGCCGAGGTAAGCCCAAGAGCTTAAAACCGCGAACAAAGGTAAGGCGAATAAAAAACTAGCTCCCGCAAACTGAACACTGCTAAAGCCGAGTAAAACCAACCAAACCCAGATCGCACCGTAACTGAGTTCCTGTTCCCGGAACCAGCGCAATAAGAATTTTTGTAAATAGGCAAAGATAGTGCTAAACAGCAGCACCAAGGCCAATAAATAATAGTGACCAATATCAGGGTCGCGCATGCTGGCGTATTCAGGGTAGGTGCGGCAGATAAAGACCCAGATGCGTTGCGCTAAGAATGCAAATACAGCGAGTTCCAGCAAAAATACCAAAGAAGCCAACAGACTTTTTCCTAACCTGATGGGTGTGGACGATGAATTTTGTTGACGACGCATGCGTATAAACAGCCCTATCGCCATGACTATCAAGGCCACCGCAATCGGTATCGCCAACAAACTTGAGTAATGAACCAAGCCGATCAATGGCAAACTAAAGTAGATATGGTTGCTTGCGCCTTGTTGTAGGCTCAACTGATTGAGATCTTGATTAACAAAATGCTGTACTAGGTTCAACATCAAATTCGCTTGCTGCTGTTGCGAGGCAGGATGCAGATATTCGCCTTTGTCATGACGTGTGTGATAGCTAGAAAAATTCTCTATCATCGCAAAATTCAAACCCGGCACATCCTTTTTTCTAAACACACTAAAGTCGGTGTCGTTCGGTAGGGCCTTGTAGACTTCGTACATCACCGAATTACTAATGGCGTAAGGCGTGGCTGTGGCAAACTCTTGTATCAATCGGCCATTCTTGGCGCTGGTTTCAAACATCAGGATAGGACCCGAATTACCTCGATTGTCAAAGTTTAAAACCATACCGACATCGCGCATCGCTGGATGTTGTTCGGCAAAGGCAATGGCGCCAAGCAGCCCCACTTCTTCTGCATCGGCAAATAGAAAAATCACGTCGTTACTGCGTTTGCTGAGAGTTTTCATACTGGCCAAGGCTTGCAACATATTTGCCATCGATACCCCATCGTCGCCCGCGCCATAACTATTCGGTACCGCGTCATAGTGGCCAGCGACCAAAATTGCCTTGCCGCCGTGCTTAGGCTCGCTTGCAGCCACTCGCACCACAATATTCTCTACCTGTGCTGCGGATTTACTTTCTGAGTTGATCGCAAATCCTTGTTGCAATTGGGCTTCGTAACCTAATTGACGTATTTGCGAAATCAAGTAGTCTCTGACCTGTCCGTGAGCGCCGCTACCAACCGGGTGGCGCTCCTTGCTTATCTCTAGAAGATGTTGGCGTGCTTGGCTGTAATCGTAGGTGGGAATTGTTCTCTCACGAGGCTGATTCCAGTCGATCGCGAACCATGCACAAGCGATAATCAACACCAGTGCAATGACCAGAGATAAGCGTTGTTTCCAAGGCTTTTCATCGGAAAAAAAGAAAGAAGGCATGCCAACTCCATCAAGTGTAGGATGGCATGCATTCTGAACCAAATAGGTGACGCTGCAAACTAACTAGCGTCAGTATTGTTGTTTTGCGGATCTATGCTCAATCACAAGCGAAAGCAAAGGATGATTGCGGTGCTGATGCTAATGCCTGCATCGGAATTTCGAGATCCCAATCCTGCGCCTGCATTGCCTGTGCGATGACTTGCATATCGGCATCGCTAATTTCAACTAAACCAAAGCGTAGTGGATAAGCCCAGTTCGTTTTGCCTTTGGAAAATTCGAGCTGATGCAATAGCGGGCGTATCGCACAATCTTGCGAGACCAGCCAATGCACATCGCGTCGAAATGGATGAAATGTTGTCGCATGGTCGATCATCATCGTTGCTTGGTAGGGTGCCCTTGGTAGCACCACACCAATCGCGGTGAAAGCTTGGCATATTTGTTTGCTGCCGAACACTTCCACGGGCGAGTAATAGACGACCCGGTCGCCAGCCTGTAAGCGTTTTAAGGGTGCGCCTTTGCCATGGCACACTTGCATAAACCCTTGTGCCTGGCCGATGCGGACATGTTCGGCCGAGGCTACCGCGATCCAATGCCTAGTCATGGTCTTACATGCTAGGAGCGAATACACGAATACGATGACCATCGGGGTCAAGCGCGACAAAGGTATAGCCAAAATCGAGATCGACTGGTGTTTGTGCCATAGGAATCGATTTATCCATCCATGCTTGATACATGTTATCGACTTCTTCTTTGCTGTCGACGGTCATTGCAATTTCTCCAGCACCCGCTTGTCCCGTGGCACTTGGCAATACATGATCGCGTGCCCAAAGTCCTAACATCATGCCTGAATCTAAGGAAAACAAGGCGAAACCAGGTGAGGATTCGATGGGTAAACAATCCAGTAAATCTTGATAAAACTCAGCGCTTTTCAGTGGCTGGGCAACATAGAGCAAAACAAAATTAGGATGACGCATGATAGATTCCTCTTCAAAAATGGCACAGACCCATCTGTGCAGCTGAGAGACATCGTATCTTGCCCTACTGTCAGTTTTTGTCAGTAGTGTTTTAATTGTTGTGGTTTATGGTGTGTGCTTGCTTGAAACACACGGTGTGGCAAAAAAGTCTTAAACTGAGGACTCAGGCACGCCCTCTTGTTGCCGCCATAATTGCAGCAGGGCTTGACGACGTTGCGGGTAGCGCATCGGGTAGACTTCGAAAGCATGAATGCGGTCGGTGCGGAAATGCCTGATCTGTTGGCGTAATTCGCACCATGCCACCAGCACCCTTACGTGCTCGAAGAAACCTAGTGCAAAGGGCCACACTACACGTTTGCTGTGCCTTCCTTTGGCATCAGCGTACTGCAAGTGCACTTTGTGTTCTTGTCGGATGGCCTTACGAAGCAAGGGCAGCGCGCTATCAAAATCTGGTTTGCTTTCATCAGGTCCGACTAACAGTGCATTGGTGTCTAGGGCCAGCCTTAGCTCTTGCGGTAAAACCGCAGCAATCTTTTGTAATGCAGTGCGAGCCGCCGTGCCAAGATGATGATCGCCGCGCTCCGCCACCCAGCGCGAACCCAACACCAGTGCCTCGATTTCATCTTCAGAAAACATCAAAGGTGGCAGCATAAAGCCGGGCTTGAGGACATAACCTAAGCCTGGTTCTCCTGTGATATTCGCACCTTGTTGTTGCAGGCTGGCGATATCGCGATACAGCGTTCTTACGCTAATGTTTAAGGTTTGCGCTAAAGTTTGCGCGGTAACCGGATAGCGATAAGCCCGCAGTTGCTGCAATAAATCGAGTAAGCGTTGAGTACGTGACATGGTTGGATTGGGTAGAGCAAATACTGCCACCAATTGGCAGTAGCTTGCATCATACCGTAACTCGCTGGCAACTAGGTTAAGACCTTCAATTCCTTAGCTAAGAAATCGAATACGGTACGGATTCTTTGATTATTTTTGAGTTCACGATGACTGGTCAGCCATATCGGTAGTGCTGGAATTTCCCCTGCCGCTCTGACGGGGTGTAGATCTATCTCAGCTTGCGCTAAGCGATGCGGTGCTACGCCAACTCCAAGCCCTGCTTTTAGGGCCTCCCAGTTGACTAAATGACTGTCGCAACGAAAGCTGAAGAAGTGTTTATCAATTTGAATGCCCGCCTCGCGAAAACCTTGAATGAAGCGATCAGATTGATCTAAACCTAACCAGCGGTAAGCTGCCATGGTGTCTGCCGGGTTGGACGATGGATCAAAGTTTAATTGTTCTAAGTAGCTGCGATGCGCATAGAAACCTATGCCCCAATCCGCGATGTGCCTCGCGATCAGCGCGCTCTGGGTTGGTCGCACCATGCGAATCGCAATATCAGCTTCGCGTTCGAGCAAGTTACTCAGTTGATTGCTGGCGACCAGTTCTATTTGAATCTCTGGATGTCGCTTGGCTAATTTCACCAAGATCTTCGGCAAGATGTAGGCCGAGACCATTTCACTGGCAGTAATGCGCACCGTGCCTTGTAGCGTTTGGTCTTGCTTGACAATGGCCATGCCCAAACTACGTGCGGCACTCATCATAAAACGTGCGGGCTCGACCAAGCGTTCGCCTGCTTCGGTCAGCTTTAAGCCGCGGGCGGCGCGTTCGAACAAAGCATTGCCGGTGTTTTGCTCAAGTTCATTGATTTGGCGCGATAGCGTGGGCTGACTCAAACCGAGTGCCTCGGCAGCACGGGTTAAGGAACCATGCTCGACTACAGCGATAAAGCTACGGATCAAGTTCCAATCACTCAGTTGGGGATCAAATTCGGGTTTGCTCATAACAATGTAGGCTGGCTGTGGATAAATGATGGATGCGACCGTCGTGCCGTGTGGGGGAAAGTTACGTTAAGTCGATCTGAGTTGGTTTGAGTTGGACTAAGTATATAGGGTAAATGGTATTCATATTTGCATACTACCTATGCACTTCTATCAATTGTAAATATGATCGTGCGCTTGCACAATAGCGCTCATTGACTCATCCCTGCCATGATATTTAGGAGTTGAACATGAACATGAGATTTCAGCAAACAGGAAAATCACATCAATCCGTATTGGTGTTGGGTGCCGGTGGACGCCTAGGACAAGCTAGCGTCAAAGCGTTTGCGCAAGCGGGCTGGACAGTGTGGGCACAAGCGAGGAAACCGATCACTATCGCGCGTTGGGGAAATGTGCGCCAGATTCAAGCGGATGCTTTGGATCTAGAAACGATTGTGGCGCAGTGTGGCAAGGTCGATGTGATTGTGCATGGCTTAAACCCCGACTATGCGCGCTGGGAACAGCTATTGCCGCCAATCACTGCAGCGGTGTTGAATTTGGCTCGCAGGCTTGACGCTGTCGTTATGGTTCCTGGCAATGTGTATAACTTTGGACAAGATTTGCCGCACATACTGACAGAATCAACTCCTTTTGTCGCGAATACTGATAAAGCTCGCCAACGTATTGCGATGGAGGCGAGTTTTGCGGCTGCGGCTGAGAGTGGTGTGCGCACGATTGTGATCCGTGCGGGCGATTTCATTGGCGGTAGTGGCACGTGGTTAGACATGGGCATCTCTAAGCAATTACATCAAGGTGTGTTAACTTGCATGGGGCCAAACCATATTGCCCACGCCTGGGCGTACTTGCCCGATTTGGCGCAGGTATTTGTGCGTGTTGCAGAGAAGCGCGAGCAACTTGCCAGCTTTGAGGTTTTACATTTCCCGGGGTATCACGCCAGTCAACTGGAATTGCAGAGCGCATTAGAACAGTTATTAGGCCGTAGTCTGAAAGTCAAACCTATGCCTTGGGGTGTGATGAAAGCGATCTCTTGGTTTTCGCCCTTGTTGCGTGCGGTGATGAAGATGCGTTATTTGTGGGAGCGTCCACATCAGTTATCAAGTGAAAAGCTGTTGCGCTTAATTGGACCGATACCACAAACACCACTCAAATTGGCGCTACGAGAATATCTGCCGAAGAACAGAAAATCTCAGGAGCGTGTGCCCACTGAGATCTCCTTTGAAGATGCATAGACTTTGTTTAACTAGTGCGACAATTCTTTCTTCATGGTGTCGTGGTTAAGTTCAGATTCCCAGTGCGAGACCACGACAGTAGCAACGCCATTGCCGATAAAATTTGTTAATGCGCGTGCTTCAGACATAAAGCGATCAATCCCTAAAATCAGTGCTAATCCCGCGACAGGAATATTGGGTACTACTGCTAAGGTCGCTGCTAAGGTAATGAAGCCTGCACCAGTCACACCCGATGCTCCTTTTGAGGTCAGCATGGCCACCCCTAACATCGTCAATTGTTGCGTCATACTGAGTTCGATGTTCAGTGCTTGCGCCACAAACAAGGCTGCCATCGTCATATAGATATTGGTGCCGTCGAGATTGAAAGAATAACCAGAGGGCACGACTAAGCCAATCACCGATTTAGAGCAACCCATTTTTTCTAACTTATTCATCAAAGGCACTAAGGCAGATTCGGAAGATGAAGTGCCAAGCACGGTTAACAACTCTTCTTTAATGTAGGCGATAAATTTGAAGATATTAAAACCGACCATGAACGCAATCGCACCGAGTACGATAATCACAAACAAGATACAAGTTAAATAGAAACTACCCATTAAGGCGGCAAGCGGCTTTAAGGACGCGATACCGTATTTACCAATGGTGAATGCCATCGCAGCTCCAGCGCCGATCGGTGCCAACTTCATAATCACATTCATCATGCCAAAGAAAATATGTGAGGCCTCTTCGATAAACATATGCACCGCTTGTCCTGTTTTACCCATGCGCATCATGGCGTAGCCAAACAAGATTGCCACCAATAACACTTGTAATAAATCGCCCGAACCAGTGAAGGCATCGGTGAAAGTTTTAGGAATAATATGCAATAAAAAATCAGTGGTACTTTGCTCTGATGCTGCTTTGGCGTAGTTAGCAACGGCCTTAGCGTCAAGTGTCGCGGGGTCTACATTAAAACCCGCGCCTGGCTTCAAAATGTTCACCACCAACAGGCCGATAGCGAGCGCAAAAGTTGACACCACTTCAAAGTAAATCAAGGCTTTACCACCAACACGTCCGACTTTTTTCATGTCGCCCGCACCAGCGATACCAAGCACCACGGTACAAAAAATCACGGGGCTAATCAGCATTTTCACGAGTGCGATAAAGCCATCACCGAGTGGCTTTAACTTGACGGCACTAGCGGGTGAAAGGTAACCAAAAGTACCACCGCAAATGATGGCTAATAAGACCCAAAAATACAGGTGGCCCGTAAGTTTTTTCATGATCGTCTCCGATGCGTTTTTATGTAAGACCGCAGAGTGAATGGGGTTACGCTAGCCGGCCTGAGATTGTGATGCCAAGTTGGCCGCAGTCTTGATTCGTTTGGGGTGAGATTGACTGTCTTGGCACGCATTATCGAAGTAAGCAAATGCAGCGTCTATTGTGGAAAACCGCAGTTTTGTGTTTTTGGAATGAGACGGTTCATTCTGTTATTTCGCATTTCAACCCCTCACTCATGCAATTCGTCGCTTTCCGTACGCATCAGATTTTTGGGTGTTTTACAGTTCAGTCCATGCAAAAACATTTCGATCACAACGAGCACTTCGTTGAATCAATATTGACATTGAATTTTTAAAGATAAGGAAATCACATCATGGTTACATCATCACTTTTGATTAAACGCTTACCATTGGCTTTAGCGTTGGGCTCAGCACTTGCCTTCAGCGGTTGCGCCATCATCATCGCCCCAGATGGTAACGACGCCCGCTTTGAAACCGCATGGAGCAGCAATGCGATCAAAGGGAATAATGAAATCATTAGCGAAAAACGTGCAGTGTCTGGCTTGACTAATTTAAACGTCAGTGGCCCTTTGCAAGTCGAAGTCAAAGTGGGTGTAGCACCGAGCATGGAAGTAATTGCCGATAGTAATCTGGTCGGTTTGGTACAAACACAAACCGTTGGTGGCAGTCAAAAAATTTGGATCGATGAGCGTTTCAATAGTCAAAATCCTATTCGCGTGATTTACACCGTCCCACAACTCAATGAAGTGGCCTCGAGCGGTTCAGGCCGTTTAAACATCAATGGCTTGAATGGCGGTAGCTTCAATATCAGCAATAAT
>CALKVB010000019.1 GCA_937996605.1 uncultured Oxalobacteraceae bacterium
GTCCTGGAAATTATTAAGTTTTTTGGTTTCGCGAGAAGCGCAGATTAAGTACAGCTTACTTTCAGGAATGCTACCAGCACGCCTGGATGCTTTAGATGACACCATGCTGCAACAAATGCCTCACTATGCCGACTTCATTGCGCAAGTAAAATTGGGACGGCATTATCCTGTGTTACCTGTATGGGGGAAATTGGAAACGGTGTTTCGAACGCATATCGCGCAAGCGGTTAGTTCCAAAACAAATAACACGAACGATGCAAGCAAGTTAGGGCCATTGTCGCTCAAGCTTATTCTCGATCGCGCCGCAAATGAAGCCGATCGCATACTGAGGCAGAATCCATAAGTCTACTGCCAGAGACTAGGAGGGATGTCTTTGAGTTTTGCGGCTAACTCCATGCTGGTTCGGACATTCAATTTCTGACATATGTGGAGCCGATGCGCTTCAACAGTTTTGGGACTAATGTTAAGGTGATCCGCGATTTGTTTCCCAAGATAACCTGCGACAACTTCTGTCAGCACCATCCTTTCTCTTTGCGTAAGCTCAGCAATTTCTTTCAAGATGGCAGCTTGGCTTTGGAAATTTTCCCTTTCTCTCGCGTCGGTTTGGAGCGCACGATTTATCGCATCGAGTAAGCTGCGGTGATCTGCTGGTTTTTCCAGAAAATCGACTGCGCCTTGCTTCAAAACTCTAACGACCAAAGGAATATCACCATGTCCACTCAGAAAAATGACGGGTGGCAAATATTGATGCTGTTGTTTGCTGCGACGTATAAGTTCGTCAAATAACTCGAGGCCATTCATCTCTGGAATGCGCACATCAATCAACAAACAACTAAATTGCGATAGCTTGGCGTGCATTAAAAAATCATGTGCGCGTTCAAATTCAACACTGTGCCAGTGTCGTGTCTCCAGCAACATCGATAATGAGTTTCTTACATTAGCATCATCGTCTATGATGGCAATGCAAATCTCAGGGTACAGGTTCGGTGTGATGGATGTATTCATGTTTCTTTAGCGCTCTTTAATTGTGTATTGACTTTGGTAGTCTTTGCTTTGGGAAGTCGAATGCTAAAGCACGCTCCCATTCGCTCTAAAATCGTCGCATGATGTAAGTCTGAAAGATTGCTTGCGCTGATACGTCCGCCATGATTTTCGATGACCGTCCGGCAGATGGCGAGCCCCAAACCCATACCATCGACTTTGCTGGTATAAAAGGCTTGAAATAGTTTTTGAGGTTCTGATAAGCCAGGACCTTGATCAATGACGTCGATCGTATAGGTCTGTTCATCTTCTCGTAAGATACAGACTACCTTACCTACTTTCTCATTGTTTGCCATCGCTTCGATTGCATTGCGTAGCAGGTTAAAAAATACTTGTTTTAACATTTCGGGGTCGCATTCAATTGGCATTGCGGCACATTCTTGTCTGACTTCGATACTAATTTGGTGCCTGCGAGCGAGACTGCTTACCAATTCAATAGCATCGATTAAGAGTTGATCGATTTGCCGTAATTCAAATGGCGCGCTATGTTTGTGGATGAAACTTCGCATACTGTGCATAATTTTCCCAGCACGACGAGATTCTTCCCCCATCTTTTGAATCGCATGTTCAATTTTGGGCCAAGGTGGCTCCGCTATATGCATGAAGCTTTCGATGGCGGCCGAATAGTTAGCAATGGCAGCTAGAGGTTGATTTAGTTCGTGAGCAATACCCGAGGCAAATTCTGCCAAACTTGAAAGACGAGCGGTATGTTGCAAGAGTTCATCTCGTTCACGTAGGGCTTGCCTCGCACGACTGCGTTCCTGTAGCCAACGCCTTAGCACATGTAATAACCAAGCAATCAAGCTGGCAAACACCAGTATCGCAATGCTTAGACTGGGTAGTAGCCAATCGGCAAAACGTTTTTCACGGACGCTGGTTTTTAAACTCAAACCGCTCTGCGCTCCTCCAAAGTCGAGACGGTTGACTTCGCCATGATGTTCGACTGTGCCGCTATCGCTGGGTGAGAGTTGTTTGTTATCTTTATCCACTAAGTTCAAGTTATAGCGTTGAACAAACCACCAAGGGATCTCTTGCGTGAGTAACTTGTCGAGATCATAGGTGACCAAAATATCACCAGTAAGACGATTGTCGCTATAGATCGGTACGATTAAAATCCATAGAGGTGCGAACTGTTCGATTACATTGCTGTAGCTTGCTCGCTTCAATCCGTGGGCCTTGCTCATGGCTTCTTGAATCAATGGATCGCTCAACGGTGGAAGCTGAGAAGGTCGCTTGTCGTAGCTAGGTAAGCCTAGTAATCTATTCTGGTCGAGATCGATATATTCAATCGCTAAGATGGCCCGATTTTCCTTGATGAGCGTATCGATACGCCGTAAGAACTCAGCATGACCTCGATCGCTACGTGTCTGAATGTCTTCACCCCAATTTTGTAAAATGCTTTGGTGGGTCTCAAGTTTGTTGGTAATTGTTTGCTCAATCCAAAGCAAATCAAGTGAAGATTGTCTGGCGCTCGCCGCTTTTTGATCCGCATACCAATTCCAACCAAGTGTACTCAGTACGAATAGACCAATCGTGAGAGACAGCGCTAAGCTAAACCACAGCCAACGACTATTCAAAGAGCGCGTAGAAAAAAATCGCATAGAGCTGGGTGTGATGCGGATGATGGAAACGAGCGAATGATTTGGTAAAACGAAATCCTCTGCTAATTTAACATCGGCAGATAGACTTGGTAAAGCGATCGGCTGGCGAAATGACGGCATTGTATGAATACAGAACTAAACCAGCGTGTTGTGCCCAATTGGAAGAAGAAAAAACGGCAAACATGCATCAGCCGTTTGCCGCGAAAGCCAGTACCCATCCTCTTCAAATACACAAGATCTCGTTCGGAGTTTAATATGCCGAGCTATCGTGTGATCGCTGACCAAGGGGGGAATGGTTAGCTTTGTTCAAATCGAGGAAGGTCCTGGGGGAAAGCTTATCGCTACTCAATAGTCTATGCCCAAACGAATACCAAACATGCGTGGATCATTCCATGTTGCTTTGATAAATCCACCGGCATCTCCTGCACTGTTTTTGCTCATGGTGTTGGCGAAATTGAGCACATAAGCTTCTGCATACCAACGACGATCGGCGGAGGTGAGTCTGATACTTGCATCGATTTTGCTATAGGCTTTTTGCGCATCTGATAAATGTGGATTGTCAAAATTACGTAGCGAGAAGTACATTTTGTCTTGCCACTTGAGTGCTATCCATGGTGTCAATGTGTAGCCATTGTCTAAACCAAATTCTTGTGAGAAGTTGAAACCAAATGTGAATTTGGGTGAGAGCGGTAAGTGATTCCCTGTGATGTCATAAATTTGACGACCTGCTAAAGTACGATCAGGGCCGCTATAGACGGCAGGGCAGGGTACCGCGCCAAATTCTTCGCGTACTCCGCAACCCCAATTGTCACTGAATGAAGGATAGTCTTTCATCTTTGTGTTGAGATAGGAGAAAAATCCCATCAACCGTGCTCCACCCCAAGGTTTGTAGTCGAGTTCTAGTTCCAGCCCAGAAATGTCGACTACGCCGACATTGGTGGTTTGCCATTTGCTCACGATGTCACAATTTGGATTGTCATCAGGGCAGGGGCCGTTGTGTTTCACTTTCGCGGCGAAAAAATCACCCGTTACTTGCATGTCTTTATATTGGCTATAGAATCCAGTCGCGCGTAGATTCATACGATTGTCTAATAACTTCGTTTTGTATCCTAATTCAAAGTTGGTGACTGTTTCAGGTTTGTATGGAAAAAAACTATACTGCGGCCCGCTCGGCCCATCGACACACTCTTTGCCGCTGCAGCGGTCATCCTTATCGCCAAAACCTCCGGATTTATAGCCGCTAGAAAGTGAGGTATATATCATTTCATTGGGGCTGATGTCTTTCGTTAAACCGATACGGTAAGTGAGTTTTTTCCAACTCTGTGCGTGATCATTTTGTGCGGGTGGGCCGTATTCTGAGTAAGCACTGGGCCCAACGAAAGCACCCATTTGATTCGTCAAATTCGCGCTGTTGTGAGCCCGGAAGTCGCTATTGCCTGGAATGCCAGGATGAAATAAGCCATTGTAGTAAGCGGGTAGTGTGGTATCCCATCCACCATATACTTTCCCGCCTTGGTCGTCTTTGTTGTCACGACTAAAACGAGCGCCTAAGGTAGCGGTCCAAGTTGGAACAAATTGCCAATCTGCCTGCGCGTAAATGGCCTTGGCATCGATTTGACGATTTGGCTGTTGATAGTATTGGCTCATCGGAAAACCGTACGGTGCATTGACCAAATACTCTTGCGCGTAATTGATCTGGTTTCTCTCATGCATCCAAAATCCACCAGCAACGTACTTAAGATCGTCATCATTGTGCTTGAATTGAACATCGTGAACCGTTGATACATACTTGGAATCGAGTGTCAGGGATGAATTATCGATCACAGGCCAAACACCCCAATCGCCATCGGCAGACAAAGGGAGAGTCGCGGTATCGTGGCTCACCAGCGGATGATATCCAGAGTCATCATCGCTCTGCTGTTTGCGTTTTTGAACAGCATAGGCAAAACCATATTCAATAGTGTTTTTGCTGTCGAGATTCCAAGTGAGGGCAGAACGTACCGTATCGATCGACATATCGATCTTGCCTGGCACATTAATCTGTATGTCCCATTTGCCGCCAGCACAGGCGAATCTTGTACCCGCTGCTTGATCGCAATCCTTCAAACCAATGTCACCGGCTCCGTTATTTTGGAATTTTTCGTATGACAATTGCCATTGCAAGTCTGGCTTAAGCTTTAGTCGTGCGGCGAGGCGTGCGGCCCATTCATTCTTGTTGTTGTAGAAGTCTTTGCGTTGTACTTTTTGATTATGACGTTGATCGACATCGGGAATGCCATCAGCAATAAAGCCATGATCAGGAATATTGACGTCGGTAACATCTTGTGTTTGATTGATCCAACCATCTCGTTTAACATTCATCATCGTAGTGCGTAAGGCCAGTGTATCGCTAACCGCGATGTTTTGGATGATGTTGATCTGGCGTTGATGGTAATTGCCTAGCTCTAGATTAGTGCTACCGTAGCTACTGCCAAATTCGGGCTTGGCTGGAATTAAATTAATACTGCCGGCAGTGGAGTTCCGACCGAAGAGGGTACCTTGCGGGCCGCGTAAGACTTCGACTTGATCCAAATCGAACATTAATGCCATCGCCCCTTGTGGTCGCGGCGAATACAGACCTGCGACATGTAAGCCAACCGCAGGGTCGCCGATCTCCGTAAAGTTATTTGAGCTCACACCTCGGATACTAATCTGCACGCCTGAATCTGCTCCCGTCGATAACTGTAGATTCGGAATAATACCGGACAGGCCGCGTACATCAGTGATGCCCTCTCGGCTTAATCCCTCTTGTGTGATTGCAGATACAGCGACTGGAGTTTTGAGTAGTGAACTGGCTTGTCTAGTCGCTGTGACGATCACTTCTTGTAGGCTATCAGGGTCTTGTTTTTTTGTTTTGTCGTTGCTCGCTTTGTTATTACTTTCTTGTGCTAATAAAGGCATAGAAAATGCACACATTGCGCCGCTGATGGCAAGCTGCATTAAAGTCTTACGGCTTCGAATACTGATACGTCGGGCCATGGTCGCTCTCTTCAAAAAGTGTCAATACGAATTGAATCGAGCAATGGTGTGTTGAACGAACTCGATCCTAAGTCAAATGACTATGCTCATGAAAGGCTCCCTTCGATTTCCTCATAAGCTAGTCAGGGCTTAGTGTTCACTTTCCGGTGGTAGTGAGCAATGCTGAAATCTACTCTTCTTTATCAGGGAAATTACTAAGTGCTGGAAAGTAAGATCAGCTTAGCAGCTGAGCCGCGGCAATACCACTGCGCACAGCAGATTCGAGTGTCGCAGGATAATCGCAAGCGGTGTAGTCACCAGCTAAGACCAGACCAGTGTGCGATGTTTGGTTCGCCGGACGTTGTAAATTTGGCGTGCAACTAAATGTGGCGCGCTTTTCACTAATCACTTGATGCCACAAGGGATTCGCCAACTCAGGAGCCGCAAAGGCGTGCGCCAACTGAGCCGCAATTTGTAGCGCTAGCGCCTCGCGTTCGATGGCGATCGCTTCTACGGCGGCACTCACAACGACAGCCAATAAGCCTTGCTGAGCTTGGTGTAGTTGGCCGCGATCAAAAACAAATTGACCCCAACAATGTTGGTTCGGATTGTCGACTAAAGCGAAGAAGGGACGCGCCAGTTTGAAGCTGGAAGGATACTGTAAGTAGCAAGTCGTAATGGATTCGTAGCTGAGATCTTGCGGGAATTCAGGCAGACTTACAGATTTATGGGATTCAATCAACGCTTCATGATTTGGTGAAACTTGATCGTGTTGGTCGAGCGCGAGTTGTGCTAAAAAGCGCTTGCTCGTTTCAGCAGGTGTCGCCAGCACAATTGCGTCAAATTGCACGGCATTGATTTCTGGTGAACTTGACTCAATACACCAGTGTTCTGGATGTGTTTTGTGAATACTATGAGCGGTGGTGCCCAGATGCACGTGTCCCGCTTTGTTCTGAATGAACTGAGCTGCAGCGTGCGGCATCAGCGCGCTAAGATCAGTGGTAGGCAATAGCATGTCTGATGCGCTGCGTTTGGCACCCAAACTATCGCGTAAGACCGCAAGAAAGACTTTTGCGGATGCTCTTTCGGGCGGTGTATTTAGCGCTGCGATACAAAGTGGATTCCACATTAGCTGAATTAGGCGTGCTGTTTGCTCATAGCGTTGCAATAGTTCAGCGACGCTGCAATCATCGTTCAACTGCCAATCCATCCAACGTGCGGTCGTGGAAAAGCGAGCTAGGGCCATTTTGTCGGCACGGTCGAGCCCTTGAGCTTTGAATAAAGCAAATGCCAGATGGAGCGGTGCAGGCAATTTCGGCGCCACAAAATGCATCCCACTTTGATTTGGATAAACCATTTGCAGGGGCAGGCGCAAGAGACTTTTTTCGACGGTAATATTCAAGGTTTTGAATAGTGCCAAACACGATGTATAGGCACCCAACAAGATGTGTTGGCCGTTATCGAGAATTTTTCCATGCAATTCCACTGCGCGGGCGCGACCTCCGAGTTGCCTGCTGGCCTCTATCCAGTGCACTTTGTGATTGTGCTGTGCTAAATTGACTGCAGCCGCAGCGCCGGCCCAGCCGCCGCCAACCACAGCAACCACTTTTTGTAATGCAGACTTATTCTTCGCCATAGTCCGGTCAATTCTTTGTTGATTAACCACGGATATAGGTAATCCACGCTAACCAAAGTTTTCGAATAGGCGTTAGCGAGATTCGTTGCTTCAGGACTTGAAACTGATCAGCTTTTATTTCTTCCAATAACGCACGGTAAATGGCCGCCATAATGAGACCTGTGCGTTGTGCCCGCCTATCCTCAGGAGGTAGTAGTGCAAAAGCTTCTTCATAGGTTTTTTGCGCGCGTTCGTATTGAAATTCCATCAGTGCTTCAAATGCGGGTGTATGGCGGGCGTTTAAGATATCGCTGGCGGGTACAGAAAACTGTTGAAGTTCATTGACTGGTAAATAGATTCTGCCTTTACGAGCATCCTCACCAACGTCGCGAATAATATTGGTGAGCTGAAAGGCTAAACCGAGTTTTTCAGCAAATTGTTTTGTTTGTGAATTTTTGATACCGAAGATGCTGGCTGAAAGTATGCCAACCACACCAGCTGCATGCCAACAGTATTTTTCTAAACCGATGAAGTCTAAATAACGATTCTGGTTCAGATCCATTTCCATGCCATCGATAATGGCGATCAAGTGCGCATGTTCTAATTGATAGACCTGCACGTGCGGCAACAAGGCAGTCGTAACCGGATGTGTGGGGGCATTCTGCTGCATTGCTTGCACTTCTTTGCGCCACCATGCGAGTTTTGTGCGCGCTACCTGTTCATCACTGCAATCGTCCACAACATCGTCGACTTCGCGGCAGAACGCATACAGTGCGGTGATAGCACGACGCTTTTCTTGTGGAAGAAATAAAAAACTGTAATAAAAACTGGAACCGCTCGCTGCGGCTTTTTGTTGGCAGTATTCGTCTGGTGACATGCTGAAAATTGACTTTGTGCAATGAATTAAGGCGTAATCCTAACTGTTCCAGCGCTTTAGCACAAATCTGTGTGTGCCTACAAAGTCGGGTCTTATATGGTAAAGGCCTCAATTGGACATTTATGAAATGTACATTTCTTTACAAGAATTTGGGGCAATTATTAGCGCAGCTTGTTGTACAATGCGGGCTCTATCGTCGTTGGCCGTGAAAAACTCAGTAATTTTGTAGCTAAGATCATCGCATACTGAGAAGAATCTGTCCTAGGCTTTCTGTGTTTGACTTGTTATTTGAAGGTAGGTCTATTTTGATGAAATTGAATAAGAAAACGGGTTTGATCGGCTGCGTATTGGCTCTTGTGTTGGCCGGTTGTGGTGGCTTTGTGTACACAACCGTTGGTGGAAAAGTAACAGGTTTAGGAACAGGAAGCGTCTTGAAGTTGCGCAATGAAGGCAATTACGTCGAGACGTTGTCTGCAGACGGTACATATTCTTTCCGTGTTGCTAGTAATGCCGCTTACACTATTTCCGTTTTGTTGCAACCTAACCCGGTGAATTGCACAGTGGCGAATGGTTCAGGACAAATGCGAGGCGAAGCGCCGGTGACCAATGTTGATGTGAAGTGTGTGCCAAATGTGCAGATCGGCGGTACTTTAACGAATTTAGCAGATGCTAGCGCGGTCACCCTGGCCGTGAATGGGGATACTGATTACCCAACTACACTCTCAGTAAATGGGCCATTTAGCTTTAACCGCTATGTGGTCGATGGACAACCATACACCGTTACTGTAGCGTCTCCACCAGCCGGAAAAGTCTGTGTGGTTTCAAACGGAACTGGAACGGCGAAAATCGGAAGCCCAGCCACAAACATTGGTGTGGATTGTGTGAACGGTGTTCCAATCGGCGGAACCCTGAGTGGGATCAAAGCAAATACGCTCCTAGTGCTGACAAATAATGGCGGTGATGCCATGAGTTTGTTTGCCGATGGCGTATTTACTTTTAAGTTTAGCTTGTTGGATGGCCAAGCCTACGACGTTCAGGTATCAACGCAACCGACCGGCCAAACATGTACCGTGAATAATGGGAAAGGTATCGCCTCGATAGCGAACCCTGCGCCAGCTGCGGCGATTTCAGTGACTTGTGTCGCTACTTAAGCAGTGATATTTAAATCAAAAAAACCAGGTTCGCCTGGTTTTTTTCGTTTACAGCACCTGCAGCTGATCGTTTGCGTCAAAGAAATAAATATCTTCATGCTTAAAGCCCCAATGACCACCTTTCACCCGCACAAATGGTTCGAAGCTGAAAAACTGAATATCGCCAAGTGCAGTGTGATCATCGGC
>CALKVB010000020.1 GCA_937996605.1 uncultured Oxalobacteraceae bacterium
TGATTGGTGCCTGGTAGCAGAATACAAAACTCTTCGCCGCCATATCGTGCGATATAGTCATTGGTGCGAACTACTGATTGCATCAAATGCGCCAACCGTCGAAGCACTTCATCGCCGGCAAGGTGGCCGTATTGGTCATTGATACGTTTGAAATGGTCAACGTCTATCATCATGATGCTGATGCATTCACCGTGTCGTTTTTGATTGGCCAGTTGACGAGTAATTTCCAGATCAAGGCTGCGTCGATTCATTAACCCAGTCAAGGCGTCAGTGGCTGCGAGCGCAATCAGTCTATTTGCCAAGGTGGTATTAATTAACAGCATGAAGGCCAAGGACATCGACATCTGCGCCATGCTTGCAAAGAAAAAAACGTAAGGATTAACACCTTTGGTGCTAAACATACTCACGGTGTCGTTGCCAAGAAAGAGTAAATTGCTTAAACGTGCCAGGCTGAGGAATGCGATCAGTGAAAAAGAGCCAGCAGCAATCCAATACGCAGTGCGTAATGGTGCCTCGACTTTCACGATCAAGGCGCGGGCACAGGCGATATGAATACCACCAAATAACAGGAAGTTGATGAAGATACGAACTCGAGGTTCGCTCTCTATACTCGCGAAAAGAAAATTATTTGCAAAAAGCGTTGCTGCCAAAAACACGGGTACCCAGTATGAACATGGTTTGCCGCGGAATGCTTGGATACCGTTAAAGAGCAAACCTAAACCGATTCCTATACCCAGTGACGCAAAGAAGACGATGTAAAATTGCGGTGGGTTGGTCACGTTACTGCATAAGGCAAATGAAATGCCAACCAACAGATCGCCCCAAGCCCAATGCCGAGCGCCACGAATACTATCCGATTGCGACCCAACCAAAGCCAAGACGCCAGCAAATAGTATGTTGATGGCCGACCAAATAATCAGTATGGTACGCGGGTCAAGTTGCATGTGTGCTTCAGTGTAGAACTTGCATAGGGATCAAGAACAATACCAAGTGTTGGCGGCAAATACGACCAAAGATCTGACCAAAGCCCTAGGCATCGTGATCGATGGCTACTGCGAAGCCTTATTTTAAAGCGAAATGATATTTCCTTGTATCACTATTTTTGGTGCGCTAAGGTTTTGTGGACATTTCTACTCACTCTTGGGTTCGCCTTCTTTGCATGACTTTAAGCGCCGCGATTTGTCGCCACAACAGCTCTTTTTAAGGCTTGACGGTCTTGTGCCTTTTTGCGATTTTGTTGGTTTTTCTGGATTTTGTGGTGTTTCGCTGAGTTTGTTTCTCTTAGTTTGCTTGGCTTAGCACCCAACTAAGTCATGTTTATTCCCTCTATTCTTTTGATCGCAACATCGGAAAATCCTGTACAAAGGAGCTTAGGCAGGGTTGATTGTGGCCGGCCTTGGCGATCGTTAGCTTGTAAAAATATTCCATCTCTACCATATCGTGTTAAAGACTTTATTCAGTATCGCTTTTAAAAGTGATGAAAAACCGCACATCGTCATGAACGAAGATGGCGCCATTGATAAGCGTTTCGCTTGGCTACGTCCGGTGATTGAGCTTTTTCCTTTGGGACGAAAGCAGCGTTATTACCCTGGCTATAAGTCTGATATCGTGTTTGACACCATGGTGTTGGCCTATCGTGTGAACGGTCATTTCATCTACAGTATGAATGCCATCGACACCAATGCCGAAGGTGATCCTGCTTTCTTTAAAATCGGCATCAAGGGTGAGCGCTTACATGTATCGCAGTTGCAAAGCTTTGAACTTGTTGTGCCTGATACATCAGATCTTGAACGTAATCTTGATTATGAGAGGCGTGCCGCCTTAGGACGTGGGCGCCAATTTGATGTTGGCAATGCAATTTCTCTTTTGTCTTCACAGGCTGGTCGTGGCGCTTCAGTGGTTGATACGGTGGTGAACGAAGGTCTTTCCGTTGATCAAGGCCCTTATGCCTACCAGAAATTGATTTGCTTGATGCCCAATGTGGCAACCATGAGTATTACCGATCAACGCGGTAAATCTCGTGTCAAAACCGATGTGCCAGTCCTGTTGGCAGAGCCTAATGGACCTTGGTTGGGCGCTTGGAAAATTATTGATATTTCTGATCAAGCGATCAGAGTGGAATTGCAGGGTGATGCTGAAGAACATCATGATGCCTATGTTTTACCTGTCCATAGCGAAGTCTCTGTTTTGTTACAGGTGGCCAAGACCGAGCAACAATTTCAGATCAAAGGATATGTCATGCGGCGCTTCCCGAAAGCACGCGTGATACGTTTATCGACCATCTTGAAAGATCAGAGCTATCAGAGTTTTGGACCTTTCGATCTGATTGAATTGAAAGCAGCGCTGCTTAATTCCTAATTGAGTCTTTGATTGAGCTTCTAATCGAGTGACAAACAAATTTGTGGCTAGATGAATCAAGGTGCACACCTCAATTCGGCGACTCTTGTTGCGTTAGCCAATCACGTAAACGCTGCAAACGTGCTGCTGGAGCGGGATGGCTTAGGCTCTCAAAATTTGGATAAGCGCTTTTTTTGCGTAGCTTCTCATAGAACGCCAGTAAACCTTTCGCCGCATATCCAGCCCTCAAGGCTAATTGCAAGCCCTTGAGGTCGGCTTCAAACTCTTGTTGCTTTCCCAAGCTTGCTAATGCACGGATAAGCGTATCGTCATCGTCAATGGCTGTTTCAAAATCTTCAAAGGATTTCTCTGCCCACGCCGGAAACAGACGCAGCGCTTCTTGATCTTCAGCGAAATTGTGGAGCAAAAGGGCATGTGCCATTTCATGTGCAATCAACATTGCTAAGGCTGATTCATTGAGTGAGTAATCATTGACCATAGGTCGGCTAATGATAATTTTTCCGCCAGCCATACCATACGAATTTTCATCGATCTGATCGCTACTATGGATTTCCCATTGCCAATCACGACTGCAGGGATAATCGATCGCTGCTTGGGTAGCGAGTTGAGCGGTGATAGCTCGGATACGTTGCGTGAACCACGTTTCTGTGTCGAGTAATTGAGCTTGTTGTAATGCTTTGACTTTGTCCCGGTATTTTTTGAGTGCGCCGCGTGCGACTAACTCGGGGCTAAGTTGCCATTGTGTTTGGAATTGTGGTGTGCTCGCGTGCGCATTCAGATGACTGATCCATGACGCCAAATTCAGTTGGATAAATCGTCGACGAAATCGATTTGTTCGCGCTGCGGCAGACATGGTTTGCGTTGGGTGAATAAAGGAATAGGAATGAGTTTAGGCTGATTTTGCCTGATTTATAAGTCATCTGCTTACATGCAAAAGTGTTCGCTTGTGTTCGCTTTTCATAGAAACTGTTCACAAACGCACACTGCGGACAACCATTTAGGCGAGTTGTTTAGTTATTTCTCTATGTAATTCAATTACTTAGTCTAATGATCCAACTTGGCATGATTTCTGCATCAATAGACACGGCCATGTGGTATGAAGGAGTGCATCGTGTTAAAAAATATTCAAAAAGTCTTTTCATTTAAGCAGTTTGTTCAAGCGTTAGCGACTATCTTACTTGGTACGATTGCCTTTGCTTTTGCGATGAAAGCATGGATAGATACTAAGCCAGAGCCATTGCCTAGCCATCCCTCGAAAGACCTCGAGGTGATACTGATTCACAGCGGCGAAGCGAAAATCGTTAAAACCAATTGGCGCACTCTGGCTGCGGTGGTAGCGAAAGTCGACTGTGCTTAAGCGATCGCTTTATAGAAATGATAAGAAATGATAAGAAATGATAAGAAGTAATTGGATAGTCGATTCTTGCTTGCGATAGTTTTGATTTTTCAGGTATCGTGGGTGTTTGGAGACGAGCATCGCTGTCGCTCGTCGGAGAAACAATAACAAAACACCACTCAACCATTATCAAACCACATCGCGTCCATGACTACTGCAATCAAACCTCGCAAAAAAATATTAGCAACGTCGCTTAGCTTGGCACTATCGACAGCATTGATCGTGAGCTGCGCCCAAGTGTGGGCCGCGCAAAAAATGCCTTTCGTGACTGGCAGTGGCGGTGCAGTCGCCACCATCAATGAACATGCGTCGCAATCTGCAATCGACATTCTCAATCGCGGCGGCAATGCGGTCGATGCCGCGGTGGCTGCTGCTGCCACTTTAGGCGTGACTGATCCATTTAGTTGCGGTATTGGTGGCGGCGGATTTATGTTGATTTATTTGGCGAAGGAAAATCGCTTCGTCACACTCGATCATCGTGAGACTGCGCCCGCAGGTTTTCGCTCGGATGCATTTATGCGTAATGGCAAAGCCATTGCTTGGGAAGACGCTGTAAATAGTGGCATGGCCGTCGGCGTGCCGGGCACGGTTCGCGGTTGGGATGAAGCCTTGACGCGTTATGGCCGCATGTCATTCAAGCAGGTGTTGGCGCCAGCGATTCAAGTCGCGCAAAAAGGCTTCGCAATTACACCTATCTTCCATCATTTGAATCAAGGTGCTGTCGATAAATTTGCGCGCTATACCTCAAGTAGTGCATTGTATTTACACGAGGGCAAAGCCTTGCCCGTCGGTTTTCATTTTAAGAATCCTGACCTCGCTAAGACTTATCGTCTGATCGCGCAGGCAGGCGTCAATGGCTTTTATCGCGGTCCCGTGGCCCAGCGTTTGTTGCAGACTGTGAATCAACCGCCAGTGAAAGACGGCGTACAAGTTGTTGCTGGCAATATGAGTAGCGCGGATTTGCAGAATTATGAAGCGCGTTGGCGCTTGCCAGTGCGTAGTAGCTATCGCGGTCTCGATTTGGTCAGTATGGGTTTGCCAAGTAGTGGTGGCATCACCGTTGCAGAAGCGTTGAATATCATGGAGAATTTCGACACCAAAGGGATGTCACGTCAGCAAATCGAGCATCTGTATTTGGAAGCGGCACGCCTTGCCTTTGCCGATCGCAATGCATATTTGGGTGATCCAGAATTTGTCGATGTGCCGGTCACGGGTTTGTTGGATAAGGCCTACGCCAAGCAAAGGGCTGCTTTGATTTTGACCGACGTTGCAATGTCGCGCAAGCAAGCTGCCGCAGCTGGTGATCCATATGCGTTTCAAAACGACCCTAGCATTACCCTGCGTCCACAAGCGGCCACGGCAAAGAGCGCGATTCCCTTACAAGAAGAACGCAAACACACCACGCATTTAACGGTCAGCGATAAAGAGGGCAATATCGTTGCCTACACCTACACCATTGAAGATTGGGGTGGAAATGGCATGGTCGTGCCGGGCTATGGGTTTTTATTGAACAATGAGCTCACTGATTTTGATTTCACACCCCCGCATCCAAATGTGCCAGAAGCGGGCAAGCGACCACGTAGTAGTATCGCGCCTTTTATCGCGATGAAAAATGGTAAGCCGGTGTTTACGATAGGCAGCCCTGGTGGTGCCACTATCATCACGACGGTCTTACAGAGCATCGTCAACCATGTCGACATGATGATGCCTATGGTGCAGGCGATTGCGGCACCGCGCTTGTCTGAACGTAATCTGGCGACGACCCAGGTCGAGCCCCACTTCATCAACTCCGCTCAAGCAACTGGTCTAGCGCGCTTAGGCCATGCGTGGCAACTTGATGAAGGTGATCCTGAAATTGGTGCGGCCAATGCGTTGGTGTTTAATGCCGATGGTAGCGTGACAGCGGTGAGCGAAACTCAACGCCATGGTGTTGGTAGTGCGAAGGTACAAAAGAAAGCCCACTAGAGAAATTGCTGTAGAGAATGCTTTATCATTCGATGCCACAAAACCGTGGTTCGTGCTCCAACAGGCTGCGTTCGTCGTCTAAGGATTTTGTTTGGGCACGTGAAACCTATAATGAGGCCTACTTAGATAGTCGTTGATGTCAACGACTATCTGAACCAAGACTATCTTCTTCAAGGCACATTATGTTTAAAATTTTTATTGCATCTCTCGCATTTATTTCTCTCATTTCGACAGCTAGTGCGACCCCACTACCGCCACAGGCAACGAAAGACACACCAGCAACACCAGAAACACCAGCAACAAAGACCACCAATCTCTTTGTTTGCGATACCGACAATGGCAAACAATATGCAACAAGCATCGATCAGTTTCCAGGTAAGTGTAGCAAGGCTCCAGATATGCCTAGCGACTGGCATCCATTGATGATCGTGAAAGATAACAATGCGGTGATTTATATCGATATCAAGCATGTGAAATGGAAGGACCGTGTAGCTGAGGTTGCATTTGTGATTGTGCCTGTTGACTCCAGTAAAGCGGTATTTAAAGATGCGAGTTCGATCCCACAATTCGATGTAATAACGCGTCGATATCTGTATTGCGACAAAGCACAGCAACAATCTTTTGCGGTTGAAATGTACCGTAACTTTCGTAAAAATCCAGAGTTAATTAAAAAATGGAAAGGAAGCCAAGCAGCAGATCGTAGAAAAAAATATATAAGCTTTAAGGCCAGATGAAAAC
>CALKVB010000021.1 GCA_937996605.1 uncultured Oxalobacteraceae bacterium
AAAGCCATTTGTCGATGCGTACAGAGTTCGAAGAATGCATAACGATTATCGATACTGACCAAAAGTCAGTAATTGTAAGGCCCAGCGGTAAATGAGGTAAGCCAATCTATTTTTGAAGCCTTGAAACCACGTTTGTTTGGCCACGGTTTCTGGTGTAATTTCGAGCGCTTCTGCGAACCCTTGGCACAAATGCTGTTGTAACTTCTCGCTAAAGTCGTCATCGTTGATCATGATATTTGCTTCATGATTCAGAAATAAGCTAAGACCATCGAAATTACTCGAGCCAACGGTTGACCATTGCTGGTCAATTACGGCGACTTTGGCATGCATATGGGTACGATGGTATTCGTAAATTTTGATGCCGTGTTTGAGAAGTTTCGGGTAGTAGGATTGTGCGACCAGATCTTGGAGGTCAAATTCGCCGACCCCTAGCAGTAGCCTGACATCGACTCCTCGCTTGGCGGCATTGATGAGACCACTACGCAGGCGACGTCCCGGTGCGAAATACGGGTTTGCGAAATAGGCGCTCGTTTTTGCTTTACCCAAGGCGCGTAAGTAGGCGCTTTGTATTGTGAAACGATTCCGTAAATTATCGCGAAAAACAATAGCGGCAGCACTACCTTGTGTTGTTTTGATTTGGTCTTTGCGTCTAAGCTCGCGTGCGAGTCGAAGACGATTTAATAAGGGCATTTTGCCGAGCTTGAGCCATTGTGCAGTAATCTCTTTGTACACGCTTGCGACGCAGCTCCCTTGCAAAGATACTGCAAAATCCCAACGTGCAAACGGAAGTTGCTGTGGCGGTTGATGAGCGGTAAGTAAGTCGTCGACGATATTGATACCACCAATGAAGGCAGTAGTTTGATCGATTACACAGAGCTTGCGATGGGTACGTACCAAACCACGCTTGAACCAAGCATTGAAAACGCGACAGGCGACACCAGCGTGTTCCAAGGTTTGTTGGAGTGCGATGCTGTGATCGCGCCCGCTTCCTATCCAATCGATGATAACGTGAACCCGTACGTGACGTGCGGCAGCTCGGATTAATGCTGCTTGTACTTCGCGTGAACTTTCATCATTCGCAAAGATGTAAGTTTCAAGATAAATTTCCTGACTCGCGGCATCGATCGCAGAGAGTAACGTAGGAAAGAATGCTTCACCTGTATGTAGTAGCTTAAGATGGTTTCCGGTCTGATAAATAATCTTGGGCATGTCTTGATTATGTCAGTAGGTTATGTCGATGAGTTATATCAATGAGTTGTATCAATGAGTTGTATTAATAAGTTATGCTAATAAGTCAAAACGATTTAAACTGAGTTCAACACTGAGTGGAACATGATCGGATAGATTTTTCCAGGGCAGGCCGCTCAACACGTGAGCGCTATCCACCTTAAAGCCGCGCAAATAAATGCGATCCAAACTTAACCATGGCAATCCCGCTGGGAAAGTGCGCGCATGTTGGTTTTGCGCGATGCCCATGGAGCGTAATCTAAATCCTGATGTGGCCTGTGAATTACTCTGATGATGTGCAGGATCGAAGGCTTCAGTGACGTTTAATTCTTTGTAAAGCGTATGACTGAGACGTTGACTCCAATCGTTGAAATCACCCGCGATAATTAATGGGGCTTGTGGCGGCACAAATTCCTGAACTTGTTGTATCAGTGCTTGAATCTGGCGTCGCCGACTGGCCGCAAATAGTCCAAGATGCACCACGAAGCAATGCGCTTCGAATTCGGCGATTTGTACCACGACATGCAAGATGCCTCGCTGTTCGTAAGCATGATCCGAGACATCGCGATTAAACGATTCTTTGATCGGAAGCCGGCTCAATAACGCATTGCCATGATGCCCATGTTCGTAAATCGCGTTCATGCCATATACGCATTGATGGGTTTCGCCCGCTAGAAATTCGTGCTGCGCTTGTTCTGGCCAAGAGGCATGCCTGCGCGCGTGATGATCGTGTTGCCCTTGGACTTCTTGCAGAAAGATGATATCGGCATCAAGCGCTTTGATTGCTTCCTTGAGCTCATGAATGCGTGTCTTTCGGCCAAAGGCGGTGACTCCTTTATGGATATTGTATGTGGCGATACGTAATTTCATCGGGTTTCCTGTTCTCGCCTCACTGCGCCTTTGATACGTTTATTGGATGTGTCGGTGGCTCAATTGAAGAATGGCTTCAGCGTTTGAGGCTGAAAAGCATCGATCAGCAGCTTCTTCCATCGGTAACCATTCAAATCGTAAATGTTCGCGTGGAGCTAGTGTAATGGAAGTCTCGCGTGGTACACACAAGCCAAATACATGTTCTTTGTTTTGCGTCACACCAGGTGCATAACGATGGCGCCAGACTGGGTAGATTTCATACAGATTACTGAGCTGCCAGTCGCTCAATGTATGTAGTGTGGCATCGATACCTGTTTCTTCCATCACTTCGCGCTGCGCGGTAAAGATAAGTTCTTCATCAATGCTATCTTTTGAACCCGTGACGGATTGCCAAAAGCCGGGCCGATCCGCGCGCTCCAAGAGAAGTACATCGAGTTCGGGAGTGTAGATGACGACGAGGACAGATTCGGGAATTTTGTGGGGCACGATAAGCAATTGAGAGTGGCTCAAGTGCATCATAGTATACCTGTTTCGCTGATGCAGTTTCGTCTATTCCTGAACATACAAAAACGGCAGACCGAAGTCTGCCGTTTTGTCTTGGATCGTTTAGTTCAACTTAAACGACTTTCGCTTCCGTCGCACGCAAACGAATATGCAGTTCTTTTAACTGCTTTTCATCGACTTCGGACGGTGCTTGTGTCAGCAAGCATTGTGCGCGTTGTGTTTTCGGGAATGCGATCACGTCACGGATCGACTCTGCACCAGTCATCATAGTGACGATACGATCCAAACCGAAAGCTAAGCCACCATGTGGAGGCGCGCCGTATTGCAAGGCGTCGAGTAAGAAGCCGAATTTTAATTGTGCTTCTTCTGCACCGATATTTAAGGCACGGAATACTTTGCTTTGTACATCAGCACGGTGAATACGAACGGAACCGCCACCGAGTTCCCAACCGTTCAAGACCATGTCGTAAGCTTTAGCGATACATTTGCCTGGATCAGTTTCCATCAAATCTTCGTGACCATCTTTTGGTGCTGTAAATGGATGGTGAACGGCTGTCCAACGATTATTTTCTTCATCGTGTTCGAACATTGGGAAGTCGATGACCCACAATGGTTTCCATGCATCTTCAAACAAGCCATTGGCTTTGCCGAATTCGCTATGACCAATCTTCACGCGCAATGCACCGATGGCATCGTTGACGATCTTGGCTTTGTCTGCGCCGAAGAAAATCAAATCGCCATCTTTTGCACCAGTGCGTTCCAAGATTTGTGCCAATGCTGCGTCGTGCAAATTCTTGACGATAGGTGCTTGCAAACCATCACGACCAGCAGCCTTATCGTTGACTTTGATGTACGCCAAACCTTTTGCACCGTAGATACGTACGAATTGATCATAGGCGTCAATTTCAGAACGTGGCATGCTGCCGCCACCTGGTACCAACATACCGACCACGCGACCATTTTGCATGTTTGCTGCATTCGAGAAGACTTTGAAATCAACGTCTTTCATGACTTCAGTTAAGTCTGTGAATTGCAACTTCACACGCATATCAGGCTTATCGGAACCATACAGGCCCATCGCTTCGGCGAAATCCATCACTGGGAATGGGTTAGGCAAATCGATGTTCAAAGTGTTTTTGAATACACCGCGGATCATGCCTTCAAACATATCGCGAATTTCTTGTTCGGACATAAAAGAAGTTTCGCAGTCGATCTGCGTAAATTCTGGCTGACGATCAGCACGCAAATCTTCATCGCGGAAGCATTTAGTGATTTGGTAGTAACGATCGAAGTTTGCCACCATCAACAATTGCTTAAACAATTGTGGCGATTGTGGCAGAGCGAAGAAATTACCTGCATTGACGCGAGATGGAACCAAGTAGTCACGTGCACCTTCTGGCGTTGACTTAGTCAACATCGGTGTTTCGATATCGATGAAGCCATTGGCATCTAAGAACTTACGTACTTCCATCGCGACTTTATAACGCAAACGCAAATTATTTTGCATTTGCGGACGACGCAAATCGAGTACACGGTGGGTTAAGCGAGTTGTTTCAGACAGATTCTCATCATCCAATTGGAATGGTGGCGTGACGGAAGCATTCAATACTTCCAATTCATGGCACAACACTTCGATTTTGCCTGACTTTAAATTGTTGTTGATCGTGCCGTCGGGGCGATTACGTACAATGCCGGTGATGCGTAAGCAGAATTCGTTGCGCACGGATTCTGCGATTTTGAACATTTCTGCACGGTCTGGATCACACACGACTTGCACTAAACCCTCGCGGTCGCGCAAATCGATGAAAATCACACCACCGTGGTCGCGGCGACGATGAACCCAGCCACATAGGCTGACGGTTTGACCCAATAATTCCTCAGTTGTAAGGCCGCAGTAGTTGGTACGCATGGACATAATTTCTTACCTGTCTATTTGAAGTTAAATGCTGTGTTGAGTATCTGTCTTATTTATGAGGCTTGGGCAGCGCAGGAAAGAAATTAACTCACCAGCACGACGCCAGTGGTTCAATTGCAAGCCTTATTTTGTTCCGCTTGCGCGGCCATTTCTGGAGCAACCACACCCATAGACACGACATACTTGAGCGCAGTGTCAACGCTCATATCGAGCTCAATCGCATCCTTTTTGGGGATCATCAAGAAGTATCCTGAAGTAGGGTTGGGCGTAGTTGGTACATATACGCTGATAAATTCGCCATTCAAATGTTTGGCGACGTCACCACCTGGTTTACCAGTTAAAAATGCGATGGTCCAAGAACCGTCGCGTGGATATTGAATCAACAAGGCCTTGCTAAATGCATTACCAGTTGACGAAAAAAGTGTGTCGGAGACTTGTTTGACGCTGGAATAGATAGAGCTCACGATAGGAATATGATTGAGCGCTTTCTCCCACAAGCCTACGATATATTTTCCTATGAAATTCTTAGTGAGTAGACCTGTGAGAAAAATAATCAAGACCGTCAGAACTGCTCCGAGACCAGGAATTTTGAAGCCGATAAGGGCTTCTGGCCTCCATTGCGCAGGCAACAGCAATAAGGATTGATCCATGGTACTGATGATCGCATGTAGCACCCAAAACGTAATCGCTAGGGGAACTAAAATGAGCAAACCAGTAATGAAGTATTTACGCATAGATCTCGCTTAATATTGTCGCTTTTGCTTATTTAGGCCGCTTTGGTTTCGCTAGCGTTACTGCTAGTGACGCCGGTGCTTGTCGGGCTATCGGTGGCCACACTTGAGCTAGTTTCGCTGCTGCTCGCGCCACTTGCAGTCGCTCCATTAGCCGCTCCAGTGCTACCAGAACCTCCACGGAAATCTGTTACATACCATCCAGATCCCTTAAGCTGAAAACCAGCGGCAGTAATCTGTTTTTTAAAACTAGCTTGCTGACACTCGGGACAAACCGTCAATGGATCATCCGACATCTTTTGCAACACATCTTTGGCGAAGCCGCATGCTTCGCAGCGATAAGCGTAGATAGGCATTTTCTTCCCAGATAAAAACGTGTAAAACCCTGAATTATAACGGCTTATTGCGGGCTTTTGCATATTTACCGTCAATCTGGCAAAAGCCCATATTTGATTCAGAAAAATGATGTTTTATGCATGTTTTCTGTGGTGAGTACCGATAACTTGTGGCAATAATGAACCGAAAATCATGCCAGTTAAGCTCATTAATACCCCAACCAATTGCGGTGGCCAATAACCTTCCGGGGCAGTCACCTCTAGCGAAATCCAAGATACCAGGCCAAATATCATAGAAAGTTGTGCACCTTGCGAGGTGGCACGCTTCCAATACAAGCCAAACGCGAGCGGTACGAAAGCCGCCACCAAGGTGACTTTGTAAGCGTTTTCAACCATTTTGTAGATGCTTGCTTCTGTATTCATCGCGAACAAGGTCACGATAGCGGTAAATACTAAAACGACAATGCGCATCATTAATAAGAATTGCTTGTCGCTTTGCTTTTTGAGCAAGGGTTTCAAAATATTCTCAGAGAAAGTCACCGAAGGCGCGAGTAATGTGGCACTTGCACAGCTCTTGATTGCAGAGAGTAGCGCTCCAAAAAACATCACTTGCGCCAGCAATGGCATTTTTGTCATGATAAGCGTTGGCAAAATCATCTGTGGATCGGTGCCGATTAAGCTTTCGACCATTTTGGGATCAATCAAGGTCGCTGAATAAGCCAAAAACATAGGGATAAAGGCAAACGCAAAATACAAGCTGCCACCTAGTACTGCGGAGTTAGCAGCCGCGTTCTCAGAGTGCGCGGACGCAACTCGCTGAAACACGTCTTGTTGTGGAATCGACCCTAGCATCATCGTGATCCAGGCAGCAAAGAACCATAGTACTTCACGTGATGTAGGTGCTGGCCAGAACTCCATTTTCCCAGCTTGGACCGCATGATCGACCACATGTGCAGCACCGCCCACCATGTTCGATACTTCCCAGCCCATGTATAACATCCCGATCATGATGATGATCATTTGTAGAAAATCGGTAATCGCTACCGACCACATACCACCCATCAAGGTGTAAATCAACACGCTACCAGCGCCAATTAACATGCCGGTATTCATATCAACAGCACCGCCTGAGACCACGCTAAATACTAAGCCAAGCGCTTTAATTTGCGCGGCGACCCAACCGAGATAAGACACGACTATGCATAGCGAAACTAAGATTTCGACGGTACGACCATACTTATTGCGATAGTAATCACCTATCGTCAATAAATTCATTTTGTACAAGGGACGGGCAAAAAATAGACCTACAAAAATCAGGCACAAAGATGAACCGAAAGGATCTGCCACTACGCCTTTGAGACCTTCTTTGACGAAAGTAGACGAGATTCCTAATACGGTTTCTGAACCAAACCAAGTCGCGAACACAGTGGCAGTCACAATATACATTGGCAAGGAGCGACCTGCGACAGCAAAATCTTTGGAATTATTCACGTAGCGAGCGGCGTATAAGCCGATACCGACCGAAATGATCCAATAAAGAACGACTAACCAAAGCAAAATATTCATGGTCAAAAGTGAATAAAAGGAAAGGTAAACGAGAATGCCCGCAAATTAGGCGTTGATTCTTGTGGATATCAACAAATCTAAATTTGCGGGCATTATAAGACAATGTGAGGCGGATCGAGTTGCTTATCGCGGTGTTTGTCGTTCAAAGCGCGAGTGTTCTGCGTCTTTAACGACATTTCGACGGTATTGCCAGCGCATTGCGATGGTTTTGGTGGAAATACTCTATTGGTTTTGCAACATTTGGTCTATCTTTTCAACAACATCTTTCTTATTTACGGGCTTTTCGATATTGCCAAGGAAGTTTTGCCGTGACAACTGCGCGACAAGTGAGGCCGAGTAGAGTACCCTTGAGCCTTGGCCAGACATCAAAATGACGCCGCCCTTAAACTTACGTTCGCCCATTGCTTTCATGAATTCAAAGCCATCGATATCGGGCATTTGGATATCACATAGCAAAAGATCGGGCATAGAATCGGCCCTATCGAAAGCTTGTAAGCCGTCTTTCCCCCCAGTTGCTGTAGTGATCTTTGAAATACCGAGGTCGTTGAGTAAGTCAGACACGAAGTCGACTTGGAACTCATCGTCATCCACAATCAATACACTTAGGTCTTGATATTTCGTATTACTCATAGTTCGCTATTCCTCAAAAAGACATCAAATTGAACTTCGTACTGTGACACGTCAGTTAGGTCGGGTGACCTCACGACGCATTTTTTTCTCCCATTCGATTTTCCATTCGATGAATTGATCAGGGGGCATAGGCTGAGCGACGAAGTAGCCTTGTACTTCGTCACAACCGGATTCCGCGATCAAATCCCAGTCTTGCTGAGTTTCGACACCCTCAGCGACCAGGTTAAGATGGAATATTTTTCCTAATTGAATACTTGAACTAAGAATTGCTCGTGCTGCTTCATCTTGTACTGCCCCATTGACAAATGCACGATCCACTTTGAGCTCGGTAAATGGCAATTGCTTTAAATTTTCCATGGTTGAGAAACCAGTGCCGAAATCATCAATCGATAAGCCAAACCCTTTCAGTCGCAAACGCGTCAGGATCTCGAGACTGACCGTGAGATTCTCCATCAAGCGGGTTTCGGTGAGTTCTAAAATGAATTGGGATGGACGTACCCCCACTGCTTGTACGATAGCTTCGAATTCTTCAGGCAGATTAAGTTGGTTTAAATTATCCATGGACACGTTGACCGCAAGTTTGAGTTGATGTCCTTGGTTGTACCATTTGCGTAATTGCGCAGCACTTTTCTCAAGAATAATCTTGGTCATGATATCGATCAAACCGTGAGTCTCGATCACAGAAATAAATGCGGCGGGGCCTAACAGTCCTCGTGTTGGATGTCGCCAACGTGCTAAGCATTCGGCGCCAATAACCCGTTTGGTGGCGATGGAAATTTTCGGTTGATAAAATACTTCAACACAGTCATCTGCAAAACCTTTTTGTAACTCTTGTAGCGAGAGAACTGCTACTTTCGACATGCGGTGGTGTTCGATATTAGAAGGCGTTTGTTTTGCTAAGGCTTGCAACATCTCGTCTTCGTTGAGTGGCTTACGTAAGGAAGCGAGCAGGTGGAGTCCGTATGCCTTGACTAAATTTTCGGCAGCCTTCATCACACTGCGGTCGACTGAACTCAGAATAATGACGCCCCCAGTAAAGTTGTGTTCTGCCGCAAACCGCAGGAAGCTGATGCCATCCATCCCTGGCATGTTCAAGTCGCAAATAATAATGTCTGGTTCGTAGGTACGTACAACAACCAAGGCTTGATTGCCGTCGGTACAGGTCGAGATATGACTGATCCCAAATTTACGCAAGCTGGTGCAAACAATTTCCATGTCGATGCGATCGTCTTCAAGCACCACTACATGCATATTGGGTTTGAGGCTGAGCGGGTTAGGGGACTTGCTCGTTTCACCTCTTGCCTTGTCTGAGGTGACGATAATCTCTGGCGGCGGATCAGATGGGTTGAGATAGGCAGATATTTCATGTTCGATCGAGACCAACATAGGTTTGAGCTCTGCAATGATCTGATCTGCGTCGTGCAAGCTGCCATCCACCTTTAATTGCTCTAGGTTATGACAAAGATCCGCAAATTTACTAGCACCGACTGTGCGGGCGCTGGATTTTAAACGATGGCCTAAAGCGCACAAACCTGCAAGATCATTGGCCTCACGTGCTTCTTTGATTTCTTGCATACTGCGCTGTGCCGAATCGAGAAATTTCAGGGCAAATTTGCCGATTTTTTCTGGCGCATTACCGACTAAACCGGCGAGCACGCTGAGATCAATCGTAAGGTTTGGTAAAAGCGGCACTTCAGCTTGCTCTATGAGTTCCTCAGAAATGACGATCTCTTCGTTCGTATCGCTGATCCAACGCAAAATGGTCGCGTACAGTACATCCGGTGCAAAAGGTTTAGGAATGAAATCGTTCATGCCTGCAGAAAGACAGTGAATCCTATCTTCGTTCATTGCATTGGCGGTGATTGCAATTACCGGTAATTCTGCATATCTAGGGTTACTGCGGATTCGACGCGTCGCTTCTAAGCCATCCATGACTGGCATTTGTATGTCCATCAAGACACAATCGAAATCATTTTCGGCGATTGTATTGAGAGCTTGCTGACCATCACCCGCAACCATCACGAAGCATTTCGCAGACTCAAGCAATTCGGTACCGACTTGTTGGTTGAACTCATTATCATCGACCAGCAAGATGCGCACCGGATGTTCAGTCTGGTTTATACGTTTGAGTCTGGCTAAAACATTTTGTGGTGTCACCGAGTTACTTTTTTCGAGCGTAGGTCCCTTCGTTTGTTCGAGTAGGGCAGTAAACCAAAAAGTGCTACCAAGGCCGGGCGTACTATTTACGCCAACCTCGCCGCCCATCAGGATAGCAAGCTGTTTGCTGATCGCTAAACCGAGTCCGGTGCCGCCGTACTTACGTGTGGTCGAACTATCAGCTTGCTCGAATGATTGGAATAGTTTGGCTTGCTGCTCTGGCGTCATACCTATTCCAGGGTCTTCCACTTCAAAGCGTATCAGCCAACCACTAGGTGTATCGTTTACTTTTTTGACTCTAAGC
>CALKVB010000022.1 GCA_937996605.1 uncultured Oxalobacteraceae bacterium
GCAGCAAAAAAAGCTGAAGTTCCCCTCTTCAGTAAAGAGGGGCTAGGAGAGATTTCCAGCGTTCGGCTGTGCCATGACTATAAAATCCCCCTCAATCCCCCTTTGCCAAAGGGGGAAGTATCGGTGTTAAAACGGTAACTTCATGCCTGCGGGTAAATTCATACCTGCGGTTGCACCTGCCATTTTCTCTTGATTAACTGCTTCGACTTTACGCACCGCATCGTTAACCGCAGCAGCGATTAAATCTTCCAAAACTTCTTTATCTTCTTGCAACAGCTCAGGGGCAATATCAACGCGTTTAACGTCATGTTTACCTGTCATGGTAATTTTCACCAAACCTGCACCCGACTCGCCCACTAAACTGGTGTTCGCTAACTCTTCTTGTGCTTTTTGCATTTGTTTTTGCATTTGCTCTTGCATTTGTACAAACAAATTTTTGCTTTGATCGATATAATTGCCCATCATCCCTTGCATCATGGGGCCCTGAACGTTCATGAACTGGGTCCACATTTCTGGGCTAAAAGCTTTACCCTCAAAGCCACCGTTTGCTCCCTCAGTCAACTTATTTTGAATATCGATAAATGCTTGAATATTCTTCTCGAGGTAAGAGCCCATCATGCCCTGCATTGCATGACCATAATAGCGAATGATTTGAGCAAGCGCAACGCTGGAGAACATCGGCGCACCGCCGGCCTCGGCTTCCAAAATAATTTGGAGCAATATACTGCGAGTCAAATCTTCGCCAGTTTTTGCATCAACCACCGCAAAGTCATCGTTCTCCATCACAAACTGCTTCACGTCAGCAAGCGTAATATAGCTGCTGGTTTGGGTATCGTATAAGCGACGATTTGGGTACTTCTTAATCAAATGCTTGCTTATTTTTTTTGTGCTATTCATCGAATTCTCGTAGTAAAACGACATTAATACAGAAACACCTTATAAAGCGCACGTCGATGCACTTTATGATTTCCGATCTTAACACCTTTTATTGCCAGCTTCTTGCGATAGGTGGAACAAAGTCCACCTACTTAGGTACGAAAGAAGAAATTAGTTCAATTTCATCGGTGTGAAATTAACCCATGTGCAAACCACCATTGATTGAGAAGTCCGATCCGGTCGCATAACCACCTTCTTCCGACGCGATCCAAGCAACAATGGAAGCAATCTCTTCTGGTTCTGCCAAACGCTTAACAGGAATACCTGCAACGATCTTTTCCAAAACGTCTGGGCGAATCGCTCGTACCATGTCAGTACCAACATAGCCAGGAGAAACCGTATTAACAGTTACACCTTTGGTTGCTACCTCTTGCGCTAAGGCCATAGAGAAACCATGGATACCCGCTTTTGCAGTCGAGTAGTTAGTTTGACCAAACTGACCTTTTTGGCCGTTCACGGAAGAAATATTGATAATACGGCCCCAACCACGCTCCACCATACCGTCGATAACCTGCTTAGTCACATTGAAGAGAGAGTTTAAATTAGTATCGATAACAGCATCCCAATCGGCTTTACTCATCTTACGGAATTGTCCATCACGAGTGATGCCGGCATTGTTGACTAACACATCAACTTCACCGATCTCTGCACGTACTTTCTCAAAAGCTGCGCGAGTGGATTCCCAATCTGACACATTGCCTTCAGACGCATGAACGTCATAGCCTTCAGCGCGCATATCAGCAAGCCACTTATCTTTACGAGGCGAATTTGGACCGCAACCCGCAACCACGGTGTAGCCGTCTTTACACAGACGTTTGCAAATTGGAGTTCCAATACCACCCATACCACCAGTTACATAAGCAATGCGCTTTGACATACATAATCTCCATTTTATTAAGGGGTACTACATACAGCTACTAACTTAGTCTGCACGAACTTTCACATAACGACCCGGTGCCGATTCAATCTCACTATACCCTACTGCACCGGCTTTGATGGGCGCTTTCACCATTTTGCCACCATGTTCTGATAAAAAATCCGCCCACTCAGGCCACCAACTGCCAGGACATTCGGTTGCACCATCAAACCATACCTGCGCATCCGCCGGGATTTTGTCATTGGTCCAATAATTGCGTTTGTTCTTTGATGCGGGATTTATAACACCAGCGATATGACCTGACGCCCCTAAAATAAAGCGATTTCGCGTCTTTTTCTTCGGGTTGAGTATCGCCGTCGATGCGAATGCCGCTTGCCAAGGAACGATATGGTCTTCGCGTGAGCCATAAATAAACACAGGTGCATCGATTTTACCCAAATCGACTGGGTTACCGGCCACCTTCAGCTTTCCTGGCACGCGCAAACTATTTTCAAGATAAGTGTTGCGTAAATACCAGCAGAACATAGGTCCCGGCAAATTTGTACTATCGGAGTTCCAGTACAACAAATCAAATGCTGGCGGTTTTTGACCTTTTAAGTAATTCGACTGCACATAATTCCACACCAGATCATTAGGACGCAAGCTAGAAAACGTGCTCGCCAAATCGCGGGCTGGCAACAAACCACCTTGCCCTATTGTTTGCTCTCGCATACTGACTTGCAGCTCATCGACAAATACGTCTAATACGCCAGTGTTTGAAAAATCAAGCAAAGTGGTTAATAAAGTTAAACTAGCCGCAGGATGAATACCACGGTCTGCTAAAACAGCCAGAGCCGTTGACACAATGGTGCCACCAACGCAAAAACCAAATGCATTGATCTTATTTTGTTTCGTGATTGCTTGAACAGTTTCGATCGCTGTAATAGCACCCTCTTCGATGTAATCATCCCAAGTCACATCAGCCATCGATTGATCTGGGTTCGCCCAAGAAACCAAAAATACAGTGTGCCCCTGCTCTACTGCATAACGCACCAAAGAATTTTCAGGTTGCAAATCAAGAATATAGAACTTGTTGATACATGGTGGCACCATCAACAAAGGCGTTTGATGTACCGTCTTCGTCAGTGGCTTGTACTGAATCAATTGGAACAATCTGTTTTCAAATACGACAGTGCCCTCTGTGGTTGCGACGTTGCGTCCAACTTCAAAGGCAGACTCGTCGGTCAATGAAATTCGACCTTTTTGGATATCTTCGAGCATCAAGCTCATACCTTGACGTAAACTCTCGCCACCGGTTTCAATGACTTTGGCTTGCGCTTCTGGATTGGTAGCCAAGAAGTTCGCCGGCGACATCGCGTCTACCATTTGCTGCACGGCGAAACGAATTTTTTGTTTTTTCTTCTCAGGAGCTTGCACCGCCTCGGTCAGCAAACTTAAGAATCGAGCATTCAACAGATAGATTGCAACGTTATAAGCATGCATTGTCTGTTTATGCCAATCAGCAGCAGAAAAACGACGATCATTAAACTCTGGTAGTTTCGATGATAAGAAATCCTTCCAAAGATTTCCGAGCTCAACAAAATACTCCGACTGCAATCGGCTTAGTACCGTAGGATCAATCTCTGCTCCAAAATCTTTCAAGGTTTTGAGCATAGAGGAATCAGCACTAAATAAATTTTGAGGGTCTTGCTTAAACCACTCCTGTGTCCAATCTTGCACAGGATTTTGCTTCATCCACTGCTGCATCCAATTCATCATCATCGTTTGAGGATTTTCACTCATCTACATTTCCCATTTAGAGTTTGCCTACACCAACTTAAAATCACAGCAATTCACTTAATTGTCGAATACAATCAAGTCACACAATTAAATCTATCTCAATGCGAAACTAAAAACGAAGCATTTTCCCGCATTTTCAAGGACCCCTATGCCTTTTCTGTATCTTATCGCAATCGCTTGGATTTTTGTCGTACTTATGATGGCGATTACTGAATCTTCATTTATCGCAGGCATCATGACCTTTATCTTTTACTGCATTATTCCGCTTTCCTTAGTGCTTTACATCCTCAGCTCATCTGCTAGGAAACGCAAACTGAACGCCGAATTTGAAGCCAAACGGCGAGCGATAGCGGAGCAATCAAACCACACTACTCACGCCAAATCAGAGTAGCCATACGTCCAGTCTTTTTATCGCGACGGTAAGAATAAAAACGAGACGGATCACTATAAGTGCAGTAATCTCCACCATGAACCTTATCAATGCCTTGTTGCCGCAAGCTCAACTTTGCAAGTTCATACAAATTTGCAAAGTACTTGCCAGTCTGGCCTGTCGATCGAAAGCAATGATTTACTGAACCAATACTTTTTTCAAAGATAGTGATCAGTTCCTCGCCAACTTCAAATTGATCTGGACCTATTGCGGGACCCATCCATGCCGTAAGCTCTTCAGCTCCTTTTGCCCGCATCTTCTCAACCGTGTTCGCTAAAATCCCGCCGGCTAAACCACGCCAACCGGCATGTGCGGCTGCCACTAAAGTCCCATCCTTAGAGCTAAACAAGATGGGCAAGCAATCCGCGGTCATCACGGCGCAAACTTGAAGAGGCTTTGTGCTGATGATGGCATCAGCCTCAAAACCATCGGCTAACCCATCCGCCTCCACTACTATGTTGCCATGAATTTGTGATAAGAATATGACAGGATTAGGCAGTAATGATTGCAAAAGCTCACGATTCGCTCGAACAGCAGAGGTAGCGTCGCCAACGTGATCACCTAGGTTCCACCCTAAACCACCGGTTCCGTCATCAAATGGCGCAGCGCTGTACCCTCCAAAACGGGTGGTCGACATAGCGCGCACGTTGGCGGGTTTGCTTGGCCAATTAGGAATAATCCATGAACCGTTTGCTTTCATCTATCACTTCCCTAATGAGGAACCTGCATACCTGCTTGTACTAATAATTCAGCAAAATCAGTTTCTAGTGGGATGCTCCATTCGACATAGTCGCCAGTAACTGGATGAATCAATCCGAGTTTTCGCGCTTGCAATGCTTGACGATGAAAGAATCGAGCTAAATGTTGCTTACCGTAGAGTGTATCACCGACCAAAGGGAAGCCTAGAGAAAGCATGTGCACACGAATTTGGTGGGTACGGCCAGTTTCAAGTTTGCAGCTGACAAGGCTTACCGGAAAGCGTTCAAGCATACCCGTTGAAATGCGCTGATAGTGCGTCACTGCTGGTTTTGCAAGCACACTGTATGACACCGCCATCTTTAGTCGATCGCGATTGTGTCGAGCAATGGCGGCATCGACCGTACCACTGGTGATCGGGGTTCCCCATACGAGCGCGTAATACTCACGCGAAACCGTACGTGCTTGCAACTGACGCACCAACTCAGTTTGGGCAGTCAGGGTCTTGGCCACCACCATTAAACCAGAAGTATCTTTATCTAAACGATGAACGATCCCAGCTCGTGGCAAATTAACAAGCGCGGGACGATGAAATAACAATGCATTGAGCAAGGTTCCGGACCAATTACCGGCGGCAGGATGCACCACTAAGCCAGCAGGCTTGTTAATAACAAGAATACTTTCATCTTCGTATACGATTTGAATTGGAATGTCTTCTGGTGAAAATGCCCCCTCATCCGGCGCTGCTTGCGGCTTGATCACAACTAGCTCATCGCCCAGCATCGTGGTCTTAATTTTCGACTTCTCACCATCTACGGTAACGAAACCATCTTCTATCCACTTTTGAATTCTGCCCCTTGAATATTGTGGAATGAGTTTAGACAATGCCTTGTCTAAACGTTCACCACATATACTGTCTGGCAATTTCAGTTCGATAATTTCGGGGGAAGTTTCTTGTTCTGCAGACTCTTCTAACTCGGAATCATCAATTTCAAGCAAACTATCGGTTAAAATCGCAGAATCTGTTGGTATCACATTAATTGCCATCGGCTATAATCCGTAAATTATTCTCATGCACACGAAAAAGTTTATGCAAATCAAATATGTAAAGTTGTTCGGTCTCGCTCTTATCTTGTCACTTTCGGGCTGCGGTATTTTCGGTGACAAGATTGAAGAGAGCAAAAATTGGCCCGCTGAGAAATTATACGCTGAAGCGAAGCAAGAATTAGCGGCAGGTGGCTACGAAAGATCTGTTCAACTGTTCGAAAAACTAGAATCGCGCTTTCCGTTTGGTACCTATCCTCAGCAAGCACAATTAGAAATTGCGTATGCTTATTACAAGCAAGGCGAGGCAGCTCAAGCATTAGCAGCGGTCGACCGATTCATTAAGTTGCATCCGAATCATCCAAATGTCGATTACATGTATTATCTGCGTGGGTTAATCAACTTTAATGACGATATGGGTTTTCTTAGCTTTATCGCCAATCAAGATATCACTGAGCGCGATCCCAAAGCGACCAGAGATTCCTTTGATGCTTTCAAAGAACTGGTTACGCAATACCCGAATAGTAAATATACGCCAGACGCTTTGTTACGAATGAAGTATCTTGTCAATGCCCTGGCTCAATATGACCTACATGTAGCAAAATATTACTTACGTCGAAATGCTTATCTTGCAGCAGCAAATCGCGCGCAATCAGCGATTAAAGAGTACCCAGATGCACCAGCCAATGAGGAAGCCTTGGTGGTATTAATCAAATCCTATGATGCGATGGGCATGAAAGAACTCCGCGATGACGCCAAACGCGTATATGAAAAAAACTTTCCCAATAGCACTGCACTTGCTAATGGCGAAAAGAAGAAATCATGGTGGAAGTTCTGGAATTAAAAATTTTTCCGTGTAATAAAGCTCTAAAACAATAGCCTTAACACAAGTAATTAAATTTAATTCGTTGCAAGATATCTTTGCAGTCCCTCTGCGTTGGCAGGGGGCAAAATTCTGTTCTTTTATACAAACTCAGCCCAATTCAAGCAACGCTCTCCGCGACAATCACATACTTTACGCTTCTCCGCTTAATCAAGCGGCATTGCTCATCGTCACAAAACGGGCCTTTTCAAAACATCTATTGTGCTTTTCTTCTAAACACCCATCGTGTGTCGCTAGATGCGCCCTCGCTGTAGGAATAGCCATCAAGGTCAAACTGCTGAATTGATTTGATATTTTTGATTTTATTGACGGCGCAGTAGCGCACCATAGAGCCTCGCGCACGCTTCGCGAAAAATGAAACGATCTTGTATTTGCCATTCGAAAAATCTTCAAAGACGGGGGTAATGACCTTCGCTGTCAACAGCGGCACTCGGATCGACTTAAAATATTCTTCCGAAGCCAAATTAACGATATATGTTGAATTTAGCTCTGCACTGGCTTCATTGACGGCATGCGAAAGACTATCACCCCAAAATTGATATAAGTTTTTTGCACCCGCCGTTTTTAATTGACTACCCATTTCAAGACGATAAGGACGAATTGCATCAAATGGGCGCAGTAGTCCATACAGCCCTGATAAAATGCGCAAATGTCTCTGTAAATAGTTAAGCTCTGTTTTGCCTAAGCTTTTCGCATCAAGACCAGTATAAACGTCGCCGTCAAATGCGAACACAGCTTGCCGCGCCCCCTGCTCGATCGGATGTTCAATTTGCCAATCCTTAAATCGTGCACGATTGAGTTCAGCCAACGCCGGGGAGATATTCATCAACTCCTGTAGCTCAGTGACACTTAACTTGGCTGCGGTTTGCGCCAATCGATGTGACTGTTGCAAAAATTGAGCCTCGGTTGCCGTCTTAGATGTTACTGGCGATTCGAAATTAAGACTCTTCGCTGGGGAAAGCAAGAAAAGCATAGCTACCTTATTATTTTCCAAAATTTAATTAACCATACAATCATCTGAAACTAAACTCATGACTTGAGTTTTAAGTCGCTTCATCTTCAGCCAATAAAGGAATACATGAGCTTGAAAATTGTTCTAGATACCAACGTTTGTTTGGATTTATTCGCCTTCCACGACCCACGCTGGACGCCAATCAAGCGAGGGCTCAACGATAAATCGCTGCAGGCATTCACACGAGCAGACTGTCGGGACGAGTGGTTAGCCGTACTGCACTACCCACATTTGCCCGTCGACGATCAGAATCGAGGCGCGATTGTAGCAAGTTTTGATGAATTTATTTCGGTTGCAGATTTTCCTAGCAAACCTATCCGTTTGCCTGTTTGCACAGACAAAGACGATCAAAAATTTCTTGAGTTTTGTCGCGATGCTGAAATCGCTGTGCTTGTGACAAAGGATAAGGCCTTACTGAAACTTGCCCGCAAAACGAAGGCCCTCGGTCTATTCGTAATTGAAACACCTGAGCAGTTTGTGAAGCGCTTAGTTGCAAATCCGCAAGGTTTGTAATTAATTTCACCAAAATTTGAATAAAGTGGTGACAAATTTTGTTGCTCAGGGTTATGCTTACAACATGCAGGACTTGTTACTGCTGGTAAAGTTTTTAGTACGTGGTTGAACCCAAATTCCTATGAAATTATCAGGCTTTGGTGATATCTCGACCCGCACAAAAATTTACTCGCGTCGCGACAAATCATACGCATCATACCTATGGCGATTATGGAGAATCAAGGATTATGACCGATTCAGCAGATGATCTAGATGCACTTTTCGAAGAAATGGCAAGTCAACATGCTTCTTCGACGCCCGCAGCGGCTGTCGCTCCGGCACCCGCGCCAATCGAAGACACGACCTCCCCTCATAAACTTCATCCTAGTAAAGAGCCCGATGCCTCTAGGCCCATGTTTGATCGCCTCGGCGGACTAGTGCGGATGATGCATGATTCCATGCGTGAGTTAGGCTACGACCGTTCGCTGTCTGATGTCGCCTCACAAATTGCTGATGCTCAAGGCCGTTTAGAGTATGTAGCCAGCCTCACAGAACAGGCTGCCAATAAGGTGCTCAATGCCACTGATGTCGGTATCCCCGAGCAAGATGCTTTAGGTAAAACAGCTAAGGATATCGATGAACGCTGGGAGAACCTATTTGCGGGCAAGATGAGTATTGAAGATTTCAAATTACTCTCAGCGGATTCTAAATCTTTCGCCAATAAGGTTCTCGCTGCGACCGACGCCGAAAAAGCGAGGTTACTCGACATTATGATGGCGCAAGACTTTCAAGACTTGACGGGGCAATTGATCAAGAAAGTTCTCGTGATAACGCAGGCTGTTGAACGAGAGTTAGCGCAAATTCTACTCGATAACGCTCCAACCGAACTCAAAGAGAAAGCAATCGAATTAATGGAAGGCCCATCGGTTCCTAATGCAGCATTGGAACAAGATGATGTTGATAACCTCCTTGATAGTCTGGGCTTCTAAATGGATGACATGCTCAAAGAATTTGTCGTTGAGGCATTGGATTTGGCGATCAACGTAGAAGAGCACCTGCTTTCGCTTCAACGCAACCCTGGGGACATGAATACCCTCAATGCGGTATTTAGGTCATTTCATACAATTAAGGGCGGCGCAGGTTTTATGAATCTGACGGCAATGGTATCAGCTTGCCATTTGACCGAAAATTTATTCGATGCTTTAAGAACAGGAAAGTCCCCAGTTACCCCATTCGCGATTGAAACGGCGCTCGAAGCAAGCGCATTTGTTTCGGATCAATTAACTGCGCTATCGAATGGCACCGACCCCGATCAATTGTCGACCATGCCTGCGCATTTAGAAAAAGTGCTAAACGATGCGATCGACGGCAAAGAGTCGTCATCCGCAAGCAAGGTTGAAAGTAAGCCTGTTGCCTCACAAACTGCAAGCGTAAGCAGTACCCCAGCACAATCATCCAGTGCGAGCCCTGCCGTCGCTGGCGATGTGCCTTGGGAAGACTATTATCGTGCAGTGACACCAGCGGGTACCTTACCTGAAAAAGAAGCGATCTCACCCGTTGTCAAACAAGAGCAAGAAGCCGTCAAAACCTCGCTGGCAACGAACGATGTAAAACAAGCTGCTCCGCTCAAAGAAGAAAGTATTCGTATTGATGCGGTTAAGCTCGACGTCTTACTTGAAGTGGCTGGCGAGTCGGTACAGGCAGCAAACCAAGCCGCGGTTTTGCTTGAGAAACTCTCACAATTTACCTTTGACGGCGATGCTGCGCCATTAATGTCAGCCTTAACCGAGACTCTTAATCGCGCCTCTCGCTACTCAACCGAACTGCAACGCGCTACTTTGGCGACACGAATGCAGCCAGTTGGTCGCTTATTTCAGAAGTTTCCACGTTTGATTCGTGAGCTTGCAAAAGATCTTGGCAAAGATGTAGATCTCGAAATTTCCGGTGCAGAAACTGAGGTTGACCGGGTTGTGGTTGATAGCTTGTACGATCCACTGGTGCACATGTTACGTAACTCACTTGATCACGGCATCGAGACAGCCGAAGAACGTGCGCAAACAACTAAGCCAGCACGCGCGAAGATATTGCTCAGATCGGAAGAGCACACGTCTGAACTCCA
>CALKVB010000023.1 GCA_937996605.1 uncultured Oxalobacteraceae bacterium
AGAAGTAGACGATCAGTATCTTTGTCTTAATCAAATTAAAGCGGCGCACTAGCTGTTGGTACTGCTGCTCGTTGTAAACTTGGCGCAATAGTTTAAAAAAGTTAATAGAAAATCACAAGGCGCTGAGATAATCAATTTATTCAAATTACCTTGGCATCGTTTTGATTGCCAATATGAGATCCACCACGACATTCACTATCGTGGTAACGATGGTAGCTTTTCGCTTTTGCACCTTGAGCGTTTGCGGTTATTCTTAGAAATGATACTCCGCTCTAACCATGGGCGTATTCGCTTTGTAGCCTTTGCCGCCTGTCGTCGTTGCAGTGTTACCGAACTTATTGTTCCAATATTGGTATTCGATGCCTAGCTTCACACTCTTCTTCTTACTACCAAAGAGTTCGCTGAGATCCCACATGATTTGCATATCAATATTTGTTTCTGCGCCTGTCGTTTGGCCAACTTCGCTTTTTCCTTTAGTTGCGATAAAGTTGGCGTATCCCTCAAAAGAAATTTGATCAGTTAGATTAATACCCCAGCTCATATTTAACATGGGATGTGTTTTATAGCGGTAACGCTCACGCACCAAAGAGATAGGTGGGAAGGCGCCGCTTGGTGCATTACTCTCGTCGAGTAGTAACAAGCTAGTGTTTAAGAAGCCAGGTACATTCCACATCAAGGTAGGCCCGATGACAAGCATGCGCTTGCGGGAATTGTAGCCGACGTCATTTTTGGTATTCCAATCGAACCCTGCGGTAATACCAAAGCCGCGTAGGCTCTCGCTATGTAGATCTGCGCTTGTTAATTTTCCTAGATCCAAAGTATGTCGATATACGACGTAGGCCTCTTGCGCGCCGCTGCTTTGGGTCAGCGAAGCCGGATCATTTTTATCGGATTGCAGAAAGTCGATATTGAAAAAATTACTGCCATATTGATAGCCGCTCGCATGGGTTAGCGCAAAGATATTTTTATGGATTGCTGTAGGATTGAACGGCTCTTGGAAACGGCTACCTGTTCGAACACTAATCGCGGTGTCGCTCCAATCGCTAGCGAATGCTTGGGCGCTGACAACTGTGGCAAGCAAGCTAGGCACGACACGAATTGAAAAATTCTTGATATTCATGGTTTTTCCTTCAAATTGATCGAATGATGCGGATCTCTTTCGTTACCCACTATTTAGCGCAAGCGTGGTGTTTGCTGATAGTTTTTGCTTGAGTTATCTTCAAGCTTAAAGGCGCTGACCACACTGGCTAACTTCGCTGCTTGTTCTTGTAAGGATCCTGCTGCTGCAGCGGCTTGTTCGACCAATGCTGCGTTTTGTTGAGTGGCATCGTCCATTTCAGTGATCGCTTGGTTGACGTTCGTAATACCTTCATCTTGTTCATGACTGGCGACCGCGATTTGGCTCATGAGCTCGGCTACTTCTTGTACCGACACCACAATTTGAGACATCGTGGCACCTGCGGTATCGACCAATTTGCTTCCCGCTTGGACTTTATTGACTGAGTCATCAATCAACAATTTGATTTCTTTCGCAGCACTTGCAGAACGTTGCGCTAGGCTACGAACCTCGGAAGCGACCACGGCAAATCCTCGACCTTGTTCGCCTGCACGCGCTGCTTCTACTGCTGCATTGAGCGCCAAAATATTGGTTTGAAAAGCAATGCCATCAATGACTGAAATGATATCGACGATTTTTTTCGAGCTCTCAGAAATAGATCCCATGGTGGTAACGACTTCGCCAACTACTTCACCACCTTTTACCGCGAATTCGGAAGCGCTTGCGACCAAGCGATTCGCTTCGTTTGCATTACTTGCATTCTGTTTTACGGTGGCGGTGAGCTCTTCCATAGCGGCTGCAGTTTGCTCAAGATTAGAGGCTTGATTTTCAGTTCGATTAGACAGGTCCATATTGCCGGATGCGATTTCACTTGAGGCAGAGGCTATGGTTTCGGTGCTGGCGCGGACTTCTGTCATGGTTGAGTTCAGCGCATTTACAAAACGATTAAATGATTCCGCCAATTTCCCGATTTCGTCATCACTCTCAACGGGCATCCGTCGACTTAAATCGCCATCGCCATCCGCGATATCGCCAAGCATGCTAGCAGCCCGACCTACAGGAGCGGCAATCGCAGCGCTGACCACAAAAATCAAAATTAAGCCTAAGCCACCACCGAGAATGCCAGCCAGCAGGGCTGACCACGTAATGGACTTCATGACATTATCGATTACTTCATTCTCTGGCACTTCTGCAATGACGTATAGATCGAGTTCTGGGACAAAGGAAGAAGCGATAAATTGCTTTCCTTTCGGGGAAACATAGCTAGTGTGAAAAAACGGTTTCTTATTGAGTAAAGTATTGGCTAGCTCAGGGCTTAGGCCCGGTAGATTTTTCAGTTCAGCACGTGCTTCAACTAGGCTAGGATCTTTATGCATAAGCAGACTGCCATTGCCGCGCGTCAGAAATACCGAGCCAGATTGACCAATCTTATAGTTCTTGAGATCGGAAGAGCGT
>CALKVB010000024.1 GCA_937996605.1 uncultured Oxalobacteraceae bacterium
CAGTCAAATCAACATACTTACCTACCATGCCGATCGTCACTTCTTCTTTTGGATTTTCCAAAGCGTAGATCAACTTATCCCACATGCTCAAATCCGCTGGCTTCGGAGACAAACCTAATTTGTCGCAAACGATGCGATCCAAACCTTGGTCATGCAACATTTGAGGAATCTTGTAAATCGTGTCTGCATCCCAAACGGAAATGACGCCCTCTTCGACCACATTCGAGAATAAAGAAATCTTGGCACGTTCGTCGTCTGGAATGCGACGATCAGCGCGGCACAATAAGGCATCTGGGAAGATACCAATTTCACGCAATTTTTGTACGCTATGCTGCGTTGGTTTGGTTTTCAACTCACCAGCAGACGCCAAGTAAGGAACCAAGGTCAAATGAACGAATGCAGCTGAATTTTTGCCCGCACGCAGAGTCAATTGACGGGCAGCTTCTAAAAATGGCAATGATTCGATATCGCCGACTGTGCCGCCGATTTCAACCAAAGCCACGTCGAAACCTGCCGCGCCACGGTGAATGAATTCTTGAATTTCATTGGTGATATGAGGAATAACCTGAACGGTTTTACCTAAGTATTCACCACGACGCTCTTTACGAATTACGGATTCATAAATTTGGCCAGTCGTGAAGTTATTCACCTTCTTCATCTTGGCAGTGATGAAGCGCTCATAATGCCCCAAATCCAGATCGGTTTCGGCGCCATCATCTGTGACGAAAACTTCACCGTGTTGGAATGGACTCATAGTACCCGGATCCACGTTAATATACGGATCGAGTTTGAGCATAGTGACTTTGAGACCGCGCGATTCGAGAATCGCAGCGAGAGAGGCAGCGGCAATGCCTTTGCCTAATGAGGAGACGACGCCCCCAGTAACGAATACGAACTTAGTCATTGCAGAAGGTGCCCAACGGCACAAGCGGGAAATTCGAATTATACATCACGAATGATGTTCTCGCACGAGGTAGACGAAGATTTTTATCGCCAAACGGGTGCGCAGAAATTAAAACAATTGCAATAATTAAACACGGACAACAACATCTAAAGTTCTTAACAATAAGCACATTTCAATCAAATCCAAACCTACATGCGTTCGACTTTTTACATCAACCAACTTATCATAGATCCATCTCAAGCTAGGAATTTGCATGTATCAAGACAACACCTCGTATAAATATTTAGCGAACATACCTAACACTCATCTCTTGGGAACATCACTTCGCCAATTTACTGAGGCACACCTGCCTGAGACCAAACTTGCAGACATCAAGTTGCGCACTATTCGCCCCACCGATTTGACAGCTTGGTGCGAATATCTCCAACAGGAACAAGTCAAAGCACACATCAGCTGGGATGTTAAAAGTCCCAGCGACCTGCAGCAGTTTATCTTCGCTGTGGGGCAAGGACCGAACGGAGATCAAATCAAATGGGCAATTACTCACAGTAGCGATGATCAAGTGGAGGGTCGCTTAATTGGCACGATAGGTTTTCATACGATCGCATTCGCACATCAAAGTTGTGAGATTGCATATGACCTCAATCCTGCTTATTGGAATCGGGGAATTGCGACGCAAATATGCCAACAAATGACAAGTTGGGCACACCAGCAACTTGGATTTAAACGTATCACCGCTAGTGTGATGACAGAAAATCAGGCCTCAAGGCGCGTCTTAGAAAAATCTGGCTATAATTTAGAAGGTGTGATGCGAAGCTATCGCAAAGTACGAGGCGTTCATAGAGACTATCTACTACTGAGTAGCATTTCCTCGTGACAGATTACAAAGTAATTTTTACCCAAAAAATTTAATTGATTTAGGACTCAACGACGTGAACAACTTAATCCAATGGCAATGGGACAGCTACCACGAATTTCACCGTTCAAAAACCAACCTCTTGATCCATATTTTCGCAGTACCTCTGTTTCTAATTGCGAATACCAATCTGGTGTTGGCCCTCTATCAATTCGCATGGCTAAGTGCCAGCATCTCTGCAGCAATGATGATCGTTTCTCTTGCGATGCAAGGCAAAGGTCATAAAATCGAAATCACGCCCTCGATCCCATTTAGCAGTCCACTCAATGCGATCGCTCGCTTAATTCTCGAACAATGGATTAATTTTCCGAGATTCGTGCTTTCGGGCGCTTGGTGGCGCGCATACCAAACTTCACGACAAACCTGAACAATTTATCTTAAGAAAATCAAACTCAAGATATTAAGCTCAACAATGCCAGCGATTCCAATGCCGTTGCGCTTGATCTTTTCATTTTCTTGTTTGCACTTAAATGGCCTTCTCTAATAAGAAAAATCCAACTGTACTTTGGCGAAATTTTGCGCACCTTTGCTATTGCTAAGCTCCGCAATTTCATTTCCTCGCCTTACAACCGCAAAATGCATGCGCCATTCCGATCCTTGATACACATAAGCCAACTCTGCCTCAGGTAGCAAACGTTTCGGACTCACCGCCACATCTTGTCGACGGAAATAACCGCCTTGAATCGTCGCATTGTAAGCGACAGCCCGTGCCCCCGTTCTCAGTTGCACATAGCTCGCCGTTTGGGTCGGCAAGGCATTAAGCTGCCCTAAACGTAAACTGAGATCGACACTAGCGTCAGTAAAAATATTGCCGATGCGCGCTTGCCATCGACTATTCAGATCGATGTTTGAATTAAATTGCCAACGTGCTGGGCTATAGGCCATTTTGACCACGGCACCCCACTCTTGCTTCAATTGGGTATTCCAGGCTTGTGGCAAGGGTTGGTTTAATGCACGATGCAAATTGGTTTGCGTCCATTCACCACCAGCACAAGCGCCTAAGCAACCTAAATCAAGGCCCACCGTGGTCGAACTACCATCAGACAGAAAATGCTCCCTTGCCAATCCTAAATACAACCAACCCGCATAGGGGTGGTCTTGTTTTTGCAATTGCGCGGGCAAGAGTTTAATGTCAGAAGCCGTGTAAAGATCTTGCCCCAACTGCCAACGATAGCTCACCACTTGATTATCACGCACGACTGATTGTTTCCGTTGAAGATGGAGACCGCTGGTGTAGAAACCATCATCTTTCTTCAGTAGCATGCTGTCATTTTCGACATCGAGCGACCATGTCAGTCGTCCTTTTTCTAGCACTTGCTGGTATTCGTTAAGCGATGGCCATGATTGTTGTGCTTGAACGATTGACGGAAAACAAGCGCTGGCGATAAGCAGCGTACACAAGAGGCGTGAGGACGATAAAGTGAATGATAAATGCATAAGTGCAGCCCTTGGATAAAAATCGACGAAACCAGAGATCGTCTATTTTACGTGAGTCTGCACACGAAAGAGGGCCGAATCATGCGTGTTTCAAGGCAAATTGTCTTAATTCATTTTGTCCGCAACAAAGCTTGTATCATTGCATGGCATGCCTCGGCAGTTTTCTCTGGCATTTCCATCGGCAATAAGTGCCCTGCTGGTAGTTGCACGAAGTTTTTTCCACACATTTTACGAGTCGCACCGAGACCACCCTGCTTACATTCAATCGACTCGGTCCCACCGACAAATCCAATCGGCACGCTAAGACCACGACGAGCGATCTTGCCCAAGGTACTGGGCAAAGTGACATAGATGGCACTCTCAATCTCGCGGGTAAATTTCAGCGTCACACCTTCAGGATGGGGCATGGTTCCCGCATCGATGTAGTCTCGCAGTACTTGTGGCGGCCAAATCGCAAACTTATCTTTAGCCGAAAAATGTTCGAAGGCTTCTTCCTTGTCTTTCCATATTGTTCTGCGTTTCAATGAGAACTGCGCGGGCGAATACTTTTCGAGTAAACCCAGAACACGAAAGGTCTTCAAAAACCAAGCTCGCCAACCTGTGACCACGGGCGAATCTATCATCACTACACATCGCACCAAGTCTGGACGTTGGCTAGCTGCCATCAAAGAGAGAATCCCACCTAAAGAATGGCCTAGCAAAATCACCGGTTCAGTGTACTTAGCCTGCAGGGTATCAATCAATTCTTGAACTAAATACGGCCAGTTCGTCGTCACGGGATAGCGTGGATTATGTCCATGCATATCAAGTGCATCGATGTCGTAATGTGCCTCCAATGCAGCAAACATCTGACGATAGCTACCGGAGGGAAAGCTATTACCATGACAGAAATGGACTTTAGGTTTGCTCATACGCACTAGACTTTATTCTTCAAATTATTGTGGATACCAATAACGCGGATGCGTTTGGCGAAAATGCTCGACTTGTATCTGCTCGCCAAATTGTAATGTGATTGCCCCGCTTATGTCTGTCCTTAGAGGAATTACTCCAAAATCAAGATAGCGCTGCCAAACTTCTGGCTTGGGATGGTGGTAACGATTCAAATAACCCAATTGATACAAGGCATAATGCGGACTCACCGCGCGCACGAAGTGAGGTGTGGAAGAGGTACCGCTGCCGTGATGCGGCACTAATAAAACCGAGGCATGCAATTGTTCTGGAATACTGTTGACGAGTTCATCTTCCTGTACCGCTTCAATATCTCCCGCCAGCAGCAAACTATTCTGGCCGTTCGAAATCTTGAGAGTACAACTACGGGCATTGGTTTTCCATTTATCACTGGTGTAAATGACGGGCACGGGATGCAAGAACTCAAAATGTACGCCATCCCAATCCCAACTTTGTCCTGCAATACATCGTTGATGAAATGGAGAGAACTTCACAATCTCATGCTCTTCGTTGAGCGAAGATCTAACCCTGTCAATCGAAATACTTTTCATCAAACTGATTGCCCCGCCTGAATGATCGCTATCGGCATGTGAAATCACCATCTCATCTAAATGGTGTATGCCTCGCCCTTGAAGGTAAGGTAAGATCACTCGCAAGCCGCTATTACTATCTTCGCTCTGTCCGGGCCCGGAATCATATAGCAAACGATGATGTGCAGTTTCAATTAAGAGCGATGTGCCCTGCCCGACGTCAAATGCAATCACCTGAAACTGTTTAGTTTGTGGTGCTGTCACCGGATTCGCTAACATCGGCAAGCAACAAAACACGCCAAGTAAGCGAACAGGCCAAGCACGTGGTGCCATCACCCAGATCAGACCTAGCATTGCCAGCATTAACATCCACCAACTTGGTTGCGGTGCGCTCCATACGGCTAAACGGCTAGCACTCAAATACTGTAATAATTCAACTAATGACACCATTGCTGCATGCGCTAAACCGAGTACCAATTCGGCTATCGATAAAGGAAGCAAGCTGCCCAATAAAGCCAAAGGCGTCACCACAAAACTAATGAGCGGAATAGCAATCGCGTTGGCAATTGGACTAATTATAGAAATTTGCGAGAATAAAAAAAGCGTTAGTGGCACCAGTCCCAAGGTAATCGCATATTGTGCTCTAGCCGCACTGAGTAACTGTTGCTTCCATTTTCCCAAGATCAACCCAGCAACACCAGTTGATGCGGGCTTTATCGCGTTTGCAGATTCCTCTTGCGTCAATATTTGAGTCGACTTCAGTATCGATTGCTGCGGCGTGTTAGGAACAGAATCGCTCACATAAAGCAACAAGCCAACAGCAGCGAAAGATAGCCAGAAACCAGACCAAAGGACTGCCCAAGGATCGATTAACAATACAAGCCACAAGGCCATGCATAATATCTGACTAGCCTGTCCTGTACGCCCAGTCCATACCGCGAGTGCGACAACACTGAGCATATACAAGGTACGCTGCGCTGGCACACCGAAACCAGCGAGTGCAACATATACCAAGGCAGCAAGGGCAGCCGACAACACCATCACCTTACGTACTGGCATATACAGAGGCCAATCTCGTCCAAAATAAAACGACCGGCGCCACAAAAAACCAATGCAGGCGGCGAACATGCCAGCAATCATGGTGATATGTAAACCTGAAATAGAAACCAGGTGACCTATGCCTGTGCGGTTGAAAATGGTCCAATTACTTTGACTAATTTCACTTTGATCACCAATCACCAGTGCGATCAAAACACCCGCGTAAGGTGTGTTCCCATTTGCCAGCAAAGCTTTATGCAAACGTTCGCGCAAAGCTGAGCGACTCCGTTCGACCACATTGTTTAGGCTCCAAACAAAATCATCCACCAATCTAGCTTGCGCTGATCCCCTACTTTCTTCTGAAATACGAACGCTGGCACTGGTCTGCAGACCCTGCTCTAGCATCCATGCCTCATAATCAAATCCATAAGGGTTGGCATTACCATGTACAGGCTTAAGCTTTACTGTAAAACGCCAACGCTGTCCCGGTTGTAGGTTGGCGAACTCACTAGGATTATTCGGATGATCAAACCACGACACTGCGAGTTTATGTGGAATCGTTTGAGACGATTGAGAGACTTGAGGCGAAGCTAACAACTCGTTTTCTGCACTCTTGATTGCATCTAGTTGGAACTGAAAATGCCAACCTTGAGGAGAGCGCGTCGGCAGGCTAACAATGACTCCGCTCAACTCACGCTCTTGCCCGACCAAATTACTGGCTAGTTGCTCACCCAACCGAAAATGCGCCAAAACACCGGCCCAGCTCAAGCCAAATACAAACCCAACAATAATTTGGCAGAAACAAAATTTCCAAGAAAATCGAGAGCTACCGCTAGACGCGAGGCTTAGGCTGTTGCTAAGTCGCCGCCAATAGGCAAAGATTAAAGTTAAAGTTAGAAAAATCAGTGCCGCAACATAGCTATGAAGAGAGAACAAACTGGCTTGCTGCTGCAGACAAAATACACCGACGGTAAATGCCAGTGCCATGCTCCGCATTATGCCCCCTTCACACTCTTTGCTTGCATCAATTTAGCTAGGCGCGGCAGGACATCTAAAACATTTGTACTGGTTCGCTGCGCGGCCTCTTCGATGGAACAACCACGAAGTCGAGCGAACTCATGTCCAATCTGTACTAGTTCACCAGGCGTATTGATCCCTGGGTGACACCAGCGCGGTGCGATGTCAGGCGCATCCGTCTCCAACACGATACTAGTAAAAGGCAAACCGCTGGCCAAACGTCGCAATTGCAAGGCACGTGTGAACGTCATCGCACCACCAAAACCAAGTTTAAAACCTAGCTCAATGAAATGGTTTGCTTGTTGTTCACTGCCATTAAAGGCATGGGCGATGCCACCCGGCACGGGAATGCGCCTTAGATATTTCAAGATTTGGTCTTGTGATTTGCGTACATGCAAAAGCACGGGCAAATCAAAATCACGCGCAATCTTAAGCTGTTCACTGTAAAAGAAAAGCTGCTTCTCTTTAAGTGGACTTTCGCACAGTGCTGGCACAAAGAAATCAAGTCCGATCTCGCCGATACCGATAAAGCGCGAGGCAAGCGCAGACTGCGAATCTCGCATCAATGCGCCTACTTGCTCACGTAAAAACTGTAAATCCTCATCCGTCGACGTTGGCACATACATCGGGTGAATGCCTAGCGTGTAATAGCAATGTGTATGGTTTTGCGTTAAAGCTTGTACCGCTGAAAAGTTGGTTTTATGTACCGCCGGCATGACAATAGCGGACACACCCATGCGCACAGCCTCATCTGCGAGGTGTAGAGACTTCCCTGCAAACTCACTCGCATCAAGATGACAATGACTATCTATCCACATACCGTTTCAAAGCCGTTTAAGAAATTGTAAAGATCATCCAATGCTAACGCTCATCGCACTAATCTCATGCCTCTTGTGCTTTCTTCTTCGCTGCTAAGGCCTTACTCTCTTTTTTCAAGCCTTTCGACACCGGGCATACCGCCTGCATAAAGCCCGCTAGCGTGTTCGCCAAATTCTCACTTTGAAGGCGATAAAACACATATTGACCGCGTTTATCACTGACCACCAAACCAGCAGACTCCAAGATTTTCAAATGCTTCGATAATGATGGTTTGGTCATATCAAATCGCTCTGCAATCTCACCTGCCGACAGCTCGGTTTCCGAAAGATAAGCTAAAATTTTCCTACGTGGCGTCGAGGCTAAAGCTTCGAATATTTTGTCCATTATTTGCCTTTATTTCAACTAAAAATTTAACAAGCGTTCTAAATCTTGCTGTACACGTTACGAAATGTGGCGTCTATTTCACGCTCAACTCCACTTTAAATGATCCCACGTGAAATGATTTGAGTACCGCAATGACAACCATCGCAACACGACAGCCCTCTCGCTACGCAAACAATCGACTAAAGTGAAGCTTGTAAAAGCTCTTCTGAGTGTACCTGATAATGAGCCATTTAGACAATTAGCCAGTTAGCTAAATATAAGATATAATAATATTCAATTAGTAGCCTTATCACCAACTCCCCGGAACGATCATGAATACATCTCAACAGGTGAACAGCAATGTCGATCAACAAGAAATCGCACGTTTTAATGCCTTGGCTAGTCGCTGGTGGGATGAAAATTCCGAATTTCGCCCACTACACCGCATCAATCCGCATCGTCTGCAATGGATAGATCAACTCGTTTCCCTCAAAGCTAAAACTGTCATTGATATTGGATGCGGTGGTGGCATCTTAGCCGAAGCCATGGCGAAACGTGGCGCACGAGTTTGTGGTATCGATCTAGCAGGTAAACCTCTGGATATAGCGCGCTGGCACGCTGCTCAAACCAAGGTACAAGTCGAGTATGCAGAAAGTAGTGCGGAAGCTTGGGCACTTGAACATCAAGAACACTACGACACCGTCACTTGCATGGAAATGTTAGAGCACGTTCCCGATCCATCCAGTGTCATCGCTGCTTGTAGTGCAATGCTCAAACCTGGTGGATGGTGTTTCTTCTCAACCATTAATCGCAATCCACTGGCCTACTTAACGACCATCATCGGAGCCGAATACGTTTTAAGAACGCTTCCCGTCGGAACGCACCACTATGCGAAATTTATTCGTCCACATGAATTGATCCAGATGGCTGAAAATTGCGGTCTGCAACTCGTCGAAAAGAAAGGCTTAGGCTACAACCCCCTTACACAAAATTTTCGTTTAATCAGTTTTACCGGGATGGCATATCTCTTAGCGATGCAGAAAGCGTAATTTCAGCGTGCTCTTCGCAAACGCCCTGAATATGAAAACAGAAAACCTAAGAGCGGATAACTAAAGGCAACTTCAAACAAATATTGATCATCACGGATGGTTTTATTGGCTACTAATCTAGGAAACAGCACTCTAGGAACAGGCAAGCCTAAGCAAAATGCGTGCAACAAGTGCCATCGCCAGCCGCCCTGCTGATCAAGTTCCACAGTTAAATGCAATCGAACACCACCATGCTGTTCCACCCAATACCCTTCTTTGAAGTTACCTACCGGCTTGAACTGACTTTCGACGACAGAAGCTGAATTGTCAGAGGAGCGTAAATCAGCGCCAAAGGTTCTGCACCAGGACATCGCCAGATCGCTATGAGAAACCTCAAGCGAAAAATCACACCTACCGCTTGCAAGTGAATGCGCCGATATTCCCATTCCCAGAGCGATACGACGCCCGAACCAAGCTGCCATTCCTTTACCCAGCTTCAGTTCCACTTGCCCTCGTAAAATACCGCCATCACGGTGCAGACCCTGTAGTAAAGGATGCAGCTGCGCGAACTCGGGTCCAAACCAAACGACAGTAGAATTTTCTTGCATTGCGAATATCTAAGTAAGTACTCAGCACAGTTATTTGAGAACATCAGAGCAATAAGTGTAGCAGCTTCGCATGCCGCCAGTGTTTCCTTGTGTAGAGGTCTGCATCACTGCTACTTTCTACCATGTCCTGAAATGACCGCAAGCTGTCGCAAATCGTGCTCATCAGAAATCACATTTGCGGTTACTATCTGCTTCAGCGCTTTTTTATGAATTTTACGAAATCAAGAGAATACAAGAGGAAACTATGTTAGAACTACGTCCCAACTGCGAACACTGCGATAAAGATCTTCCTCCTGATTCTAGTCAAGCAATGATCTGTAGTTTCGAATGCACCTTCTGTCTCGATTGTGTCACCAATGTACTACAGCATGTTTGCCCGAACTGTGGCGGCAACTTCAGTCCACGCCCAATTCGCCCTGCACTTGACGAAAGAAATCACAACGATTTACTTCACTCTCCAGCCAGTACCCAGCGTAAATATCGCCCGGTTGATACCGTCGCTCACGCTGCTTGGCTCGCCACCCGCAACACTCCGGGCCACAAGACCTGAGGAAGAGGTTAACCATGACACTCACCACGCCAACTCAAATAATCTATTTCTTGATCTTGCCCGACGTTTTGATGGTCGATTTATCCGGACCGGCCGACGCTTTTTTATTCGCCAATCGTCGCAGCGAACAGCATCTATTTGAGTTGCGCTACATCAGCCCGGTTCAAAATCCAACAAGCTCCTTGGGATTGGCGCTACATGCGATCGATCCATTACCTGAGACAATCGAAGCAGATGCGTGGGTCATCATCCCGGGCACCTTGTGCCAACAATTTAATGCGAATTCAGCATCCGCTAAAACGGCTATACATTGGCTAAAAAAGACATTACACCAACAAAGGCTAATTTGTATTTGCGCTGGCGCCCTGATCGCTGCTCATGCAGGCATATTAAGCAACAAACATGCAACTACCCATCATAGCCACCTCGATGAATTGCGAACAATCGATCCTAGCATTAAGGTCGAAGACAATCGCATCTTCGTTGAAGATGAGCATGTTGCTACAAGTGCCGGCGTCACTGCAGGCATAGATTTAAGCTTGCATCTTATAAGCCAACACAGCAATCCTCCGCTCGCAATGGAAGTAGCGCGGGCAATGTTAATTTACTTTCGACGCAGTGGGCAAGATGCGCAACTCTCACCTTGGCTAATGCACAGAAATCACTTACATCGAACCGTCCACAAAGCACAAGACCTGCTTAGTCATCATCCTGCGCATCCATGGCAACTTGAAGAACTTGCTGACAAACTGGGTACCAGCACGCGTCATTTGACTAGGCTATTTAAAGAACATACGGACGTGTCGGTACACGACTACCTCAATAGCTTGCGCCTGAATTTAGCCGACCAATTTTTAACACAAACCGATTGGTCGATTGAACGGGTGGCAGAGGCAGCTGGCTTTGGCTCGGCAAGACAATTTCGACGTATCTGGCAAGCAAAACACGATAGCCCACCCTCACAGTTTCAACGTAAAACTTAGTCAATTAGGAGCACATACAGATGATAACTTCACTCACACCGTTTACTAGCATGACATCCGATTCGGGGCCCTTAGCCCCAGCACTACTTCTGATCGACGTGCAAAAAGCCTTCGACGATCCTTACTGGGGGCCACGTAATAATCCTCAAGCTGAAAGCAATATCGCACGCCTACTTGCGACATGGCGCGCATTGAAACTACCCGTGATTCATGTTCGACACTGTTCGATAGAGCCAAACTCGACGCTACGTGAAGGCAGCCCAGGCAATGCCTTTAAGCCAGAAGCATCGCCAATAGAAGGTGAAATCGAATTTCGAAAGTCAGTCAATAGCGCATTTATAGGTACGGGTCTGCACGAGTATTTACAACAACAAGCTTACAAAGAATTAGTGATTGTAGGAATCAGCACCGATCATTGCGTTTCAACCACAACTCGCATGGCGGGTAATCTCGGCTATACCAACTTTTTAGTAGCCGACGCATGCACTACTTTTGACCGCACCGACCACCGTGGACGCCATTTTAAGGCGCAGGATATACACGATATTCATTTGGCCAGTTTAGATCGCGAGTTCTGTTCTGTGGTCGATACACAAGAGGTTTTGGAGCGATTTACTGCGCCCAGAGCTGATTAAACTGCAGCTGTTTCTTCTGGCGCCTTTAATTCTGGCTTGTAGCCCCATTGGGGGCTCAAGAGTATCGCCAACACCGCTGCGGCAGCGATCGCGATCGAGAGCCACAGTGCCACCGATGACTCTGCAACACGTTGTGGATAAATTTTAACCACAGCCCCTAAACCAATCAAATTACCTCCCGCCACCAAAATGGCAGAAGCGTAGTCATGAAAACGACGCGCTTTGTTAGCACCTGTGGCCCATTTTTGATGCGTGTTATAACTAGGTAGCAACAAATGCGCATCATCGAGTTGTTCTAGCGCTGAGAGAAAACGCCGCAAATTAGTAATCGCCCGCTCAGCTTTATAGTTGAGAAAAGCCAAACTCAAAGACGCCACGGGAAATCCCAACATCAGCCATTCGACTGGCACCTCACCACGCGCTTCACTCGATTTCAGAGCCACCAAGGCGGCCAATAAACTGACAACCAGCGTGACATACAAAGCCAGCGCTTGCTGGCGTTGAGTGATGCGCGCATTGACCTCGTTATAAGCAGCGATAAAACGGTAATTAGCATCGACAACGAAGACCTTGCTCATATCCAGCTTTCAAAAATGATGTGTCGAGATTATAAAGCTTTCGCTATCACTCAGAACAGTATGACCATCTTTCAAATCATCAAGGTAATTCAAAGATAGGCCAAATAAGCCAAAAAAGAGTGATGTTGCATAAGTTTAGACGGAAGAAGACAAAAAGAGTAGGTTCAAGCGCCATCACAAAAACACCAAAATCGGTCACGCTCAGCAAGAAATTTTTAAATGTTTTAGAATTTCAGTAATTAGTGAAAATTCAGGAATATAAAGAATTGAAAGAAACTGAAGTTGGTGTGATTAACCTTGTAGTGATACAACAAACACCCCTCCCAACTTAAATTATTAGCGAGAACGCTAACGCATAAACACGGTAGCTTGAAGCATCGGCAAGCATCAAGACTACAAATCGATTAAGCATAAAAGGACAAGATCATGGAAACTTTGAGCCCCCTCACTCAGCGCTTCATTTTGCATTTTGGCGAAATGGGTAGTCGCTGGGGCATCAATCGCACCGTCGGCCAAATGTATGCCTTGCTGTACGTAATGGGCAAACCGATGAACGCAGATGAGATTGCCGAGCATCTCTCTTTTTCTCGTTCCAACGTCAGCATGGGTCTCAAAGAGCTGCAGGCCTGGCGCTTGGTGAAGTTGATGCACAAGCCAGGTGATAGACGCGAATATTTTGAACCACCGAAAGACATCTGGGATATTTTCAAAGCCTTACTAGAAGAACGCCGTCGTCGCGAAATCGAACCTACGCTGTCGATGTTGCGCGATGCGCTGCTCGAAAACCCAGCTTCAGAAGAAGACAAACGCGCGCAAGAACGTATGCGCGAAATGTATCAACTCATCGAATTATCCACTTCATGGTTTGACGATGTGCAAAGACTCTCACCGGAAACCCTCGCCTCACTGATGAAGATGGGCTCCAAGGTCGGCAAACTGCTCGACATCCGCGATAAGTTCCGTTTTAGCGATAAAGACGAGCCAGCAGAAAATAGCTAAGGAAATGGCATGAAGATCCAACAACTTTGGCAAAAGAGTCGTCACACCGGACTGCCCTTGTATTTGGAAATTAGCATCTTCCTTTGCATTAAGTTGTTGGCCATCTTCGTCATGTGGAAGCTCTTTTTCTCCCAGCCGCAAACCAAAAAGATGCGACTACCCACCACAACGGTAGAGCGGCATTTACTCAGCACCCCAACAGATATCAAGCAAACACAGAGCGTCGGCACAGCAAACGCCGCTGCATCCCAACCGAGAAAAACAGGTCAATGATATGAATCCCATCGAAGAAGTCGTCAACCTTTCGCGACTACAATTTGCACTCACTGCCATGTATCACTTTCTGTTTGTCCCACTGACTCTGGGTCTATCGTGGATCTTGGTCATCATGGAATCCGTTTATGTGATGACAGGCCGCGAAGTCTACCGCGACATGACCAAATTTTGGGGCAAGTTATTCGCCATTAACTTCGCCATGGGGGTGACCACAGGCATTACTTTAGAATTTCAATTCGGTACCAATTGGTCCTACTACTCGCACT
>CALKVB010000025.1 GCA_937996605.1 uncultured Oxalobacteraceae bacterium
TGCTCTTCCGATCTAATTTCTCTATACCTTGGCTATAGTTATCGACCGCAATTAATTCGATGCCAGTATTTGGCAAGCTTGATTGCATCGCTCTCAGAAAAATTGCGAGTTCAATCACGTCGCGTCGGCTGTGTTCACCACCGAAATAGGTGATCTCGCTTATTTTTCTGTCGCCGACAAAACGTTGATAATCATCGAGTACATCTCTAGGTACTGCTAACTTAGCCTTGATCCCTTCTGCGTTTGGCGCAACCAGAGGAAGCTCCAAAATAATAGTAGTGCCACGTTGAGGTTCGGATTGAATATCGATCTTACCTCCGAACGCTTGAGTGACGACGTTATAGGCGAGGTGCATACCCAAGCCACTACCCCCTTTGCCGAGCTTAGTGGTGAAAAAAGGTTCAAAAATTCGACGTAATACACTTGCTGAAATACCTAAGCCATTATCTTCAAAATGTATCGTGACATGATTCTCAGAAATCTTATGGGCACTCAGTCGCATAGTGCCGGCGTCAATCCCTTCGAAGGCATGCAAAATAGCGTTGTTGATAAAATTCATAATCACCTGACTGAGAGGACCAGGATAGGAATTCATTTCAATATCATCATCGACCTCGAGAATCAATTGGTGATGGGTGTGCTTTAGACGTGGAGCCATCGCCAATACCGTTTCCTCTAGAACAGATTTGAGATTGAAGTCACGACGCTGGCCAGAATGCTGGTCGGCCGATAGCTGCTTGAAGCTGGCAATTAAAGTTGCTGACCGTTCGAGATTTTGGATTAAGATTTCAGTGCCTTTTAAAGCATCCTCAAAAAATTCATTGAGCGCACGTTTTGTCAGCCCCGTGTTGGTTGCTGCATGCAGTTTTTTAGTAATGTCAGAGAGTGTGCTACCTACCAAAAGTGCATTACCGATCGGCGTATTTAACTCATGTGCGATGCCTGATACCAGAGTACCGAGTGCAGCGTTTTTTTCACTCTGTACTAATTCATTTCGCGCACCTTCGAGGTTTTGTAAGGTGTCGATGAGACGGGCATTGCTGGTGGCAAGTGCTCGAGTTCGTTCCTCTACACGCGATTCCAAAATCTCATTAGCGATACGTAGTTCTTGCCTTAATTGATCTGATAGTTTTAATTCCCGAGTCGATTGTAGCCATGAATTTAAAAGATAAAGCACTATCGCGAATAACCAAACGAAGATGATTATCAGACGAAAATTGGCCGGAGAAATCCAACGCCCGCTAAGTTCGATCGCTTTCAGTTTGATTTCGTGATGGCCAGGTTTGACATTACCACCCGTGACGATACTGAGCGAAACCACGCGATCAAGTTCTGGTCCTAAATGCGTGACAGGCATAGGATGTTCCTGCAACCACCAAGACGCCACCATGAATTGACTGAGTTTGAAGCTGACTTCAGCATTTTCTCGACTAGGGTCGAACACTACTTCATGCGGTTTGAGCGTATTACTTTGCTGATCTTTAGAATAAGCGGGATTAAAGTTGCGTAGAAATATGCGTAGTTGATGTGATTCTTCGGGACCGCTACTTTCAATTTGCAATTTAAGTGTGTCAAAACGTCGTAAGTCTACGCCCTCATCGTTAGCTGAAAGACGTAGAGCCAGTTCGCAAAATGGCCATTGGTAGCCGGGAGCGATGTCACACAGCATGGTTTGAGTATTGTCGTTTTGAATTAGTTGGACGACACTTTTGCCTCCTTCAGGCCGGTCATCAACAACGCTGATACTGGACGGTGGGAGTTGATCGAGGCGCCAAGTTTGCCACATCCAATGTTCGTGAGCATACAGTGCGAACAAGGTGAGTAGCACCAAGCCTAACAATAGCCGATTGAATAATCGATTAACCATAGCCTCAAGCGAAAATTGCGTGAAGGTGAAAGGAACTCAAGCATTTTACGCGCAATTATTTTGTCTAGCATCAGCAATCTGGAATCCGTGGTTTTGCTGTCGAACCAAATAGATTTACAAGGATTTTGCTTTGTCTGTGCTGTAATTGCTTCTAATTTGTTGTAGTTTGTCTATCGCTGGGATTTTCCACTTGTGTCGAATATTGTTTATGCGCATACTCCCACAGAATTAAGTAAATATATTTTAAATATTTTAGACTGATCATTCTGGAGATTCTATGTTGATATTGAGGTATTTCACATTCTGTTTTGCGCTGATGTCGTTAGCTGCTTGCGATAAAGCGCTGAATCTTCCTTTTACTGTAACCCAAGGCTTATTGTTCCTCTTTTCTTGTTTAGCCTTAATGTTTATTGTTTCTTGGTTTTTGCGTTTGAGAACCATGAGCCAAACTGGTATCGGCTGGAACTGGCCACGTCCCATCGAACTGGTGATAGGGGCAATTACTGATTTCTTCGACACTTTAGGGATAGGTGCATTTGCCCCAAGTACGGCAATGTTTCGTTTGGCGAAGCTTGTACCTGATGAACTAATTCCTGGCACCCTCAATGTCGGCCATACTTTGCCGACTATCGCACAAGCCCTGATTTTTATTCAAATTGTTGAGGTTGCGCCGTCAACCTTATTGCCGATGATGGTCGCAGCTGGCGTTGGTGCGTGGATAGGAACCAGAGTTGTTGGTCAGCTTCCTCGATTCCATATTCGTGTTGGGATGGGCTTAGCATTATTGTTAGCCGC
>CALKVB010000026.1 GCA_937996605.1 uncultured Oxalobacteraceae bacterium
ATTCGACGTTCGAGGCGTGATGTAGAACAAAAGCTAATTGAGTGGACACGTCAAAATGAACTGATCTCCAAAGGAATGGTCAGCCGACAAGCGCTCGATAGCGCTCAGGCAGCCTTAGACGGTGCTAAATTTCAATTAGAAACCAGTGAAAAAAATGCTCTTCAAAATGTCGCAGCGCTGTTGCAAAAGCAAAAGCTACTGGAGAAAACAATTGTTCGCTCGCCGATACGAGGGGTTGTAATTGCAATACCGATAAAAGTTGGAGAAACTGCAGTTGCTAGTGCTGTGAGTTTAGCTGGTTCTAGCCTAATGACAATTGCTGACCCTAACAGCATGGTTGTAGAAGCTCAAATTGCAGAATTTGATATCGCTCGAATAAAGTTAGGACAACTAGCTACCATGACGACGAGAGCGGTGCCTGATGAGTCCTTTAAGGGTAAAGTGATTCGTATTGCTCGAAGCGTAAGTAATGACAGTAAATCGACTTCTGACAACAAATCTGTACGAACGGTTGCTGTACAAATTGAATTGGATGGAAGTCATTCGCAATTTGTTTCTGGCATGAGTTGTGACCTAGCACTCGTCGAAGCAGTTCAGGAAAATGCATTGTTAATCCCACTAGTGGCACTGCGGATCGATGATTCTGGTTCGGATGGATTCGATCGGGCTAAGAAACGAGATTACTATGTCTGGGTGTTGAAGAATGGTCGCACTATAAAAAATAAAATTGAAATAGGTTTCGCAGATGAGCACCGACAGGAAGTGCGTAAGGGCTTAAAGCTGGGTGACGAAATCATCAGTGGTCCTGCGGCATATTTGGAGCTCTTGAGAGATGGTGAAGCCTTGCCGGTAGTTACCAAGTGATGCGTGTTGGTTTTCATCGCCTCTTAATGTTACGCCATCCGCTATGTTAATCAGTATCTGGGATATGTTTCAGCAAGCATGGGCACAGATTCGTGCACATCTTGCTCGAAGTATGTTGACAGCACTTGGAATTACTATTTCGATCTCGGGTGTTATTACTATTTCTGGTGTAATGCAAGGACTCGAAATCACTGTAAATCGTCAACTCAAGTCTCTAGGTTCCGAACTCATAATGGTTCAGGGAGAAAATAGCAGCACGAAACTAGGGAGGCGTGAATGGGATGCCCTTAGATCTCAGATTACCGGTGTTCAATTTTTGGTTGCAAGCCAACGAATAGCTTCTCGCCACAATAATATAAATCAAGAGTTTACGTTGAGATATGGAAAAAATCGAAAAAATGTTGATGTGGCCGCTTCATCGACGCTGTTGCCGCAACTTTACCTGATCCCGCCAATACATGGGCGTTTTCTACTTGACAGTGATGATGCATCTCATAACCGTGTTTGTGTTATCAGCGAGGATGTGATCCCACAATTGGGACTACCAGCCAATCCCGTGGGTACCAAGATAGAGTTCGCTCATTACTCCTTGGAGATTGTAGGAGTTTTGCCACCCTTATTGAAGGGTGGTCCGCGTCAATTATCTCAATTGTATATACCGTTCGGATTTGCACAAGAAATTGCCAGCAATAAGCGCCCATGGACTTTTGCATTCAAGTTAGTAGATTTGGAGAAGCGTGAATTTGTCGTTGCGCAAATTCGTCAGATTTTTCGCACATCTTTATCAATTCCGCCAAATGAAGAGGATGGAATTAAGATTCAAGATGCCAATCAGCTTCGTACCGCGAATGACAAGATTATTAGGGTAATTTCGGTCGTATTAATTTTATTGGTGTCGATTTCGATGGTTGTAGGTGCGATAGGAATTATGAACGTTATGTTGGTTGCGGTAACTCAACGTACACGAGAAATCGGAGTGCTGCGTGCCTTAGGTGCAGCCAAATGGCAAATTCGCTTACAGTTCCTGATTGAAGCTTGTAGCATTTCTTTCTTAGGTTCAGTAATTGGGATTGTGTTGGGCTTGTTAATTTCAAACATAGTCATTGCTATAACCTTTGAAGATGTAAGAGAGGTAGTGGTGCCACTCTCGTCAATTTTAAGTTCTGTGAGTATTGCTATCACAATTGGCGTTTTGGCCGGTGCTTGGCCAGCAGTGCGAGCTGCCAGACTGGATCCAATTGAAGCCTTAGGGGCAGAGTAAATGAAATCTTGGACAAGGGACAATTCTAGATGTTCGCTTTTCTAGATTTATTGGCTCAAGCAGTAGAACATATTCGCGCTTACTTTTTACGTAGCGCTTTGACTGCTTTGGGAATTGTCATATCCGTTGCCAGTTTAGTGATGGTTGCAGCTGTCATGCAAGGATTAGACAATGGTGTCAATAGAATCTTATCACAGTTGGGCTCAGATCTTATCATCGTTGATAACAACTACATGAAAGAACGCGAAGCGTTGAGGCCCATGTCTAAAGCGGAATGGCAAAAACTAAACGATGGCTTATTTGGGGTGAGTGCTGTCGTTGCGACCAGCCGCTTAGATTTGTCAGAAGTCATGTATAACGGCAAAAAGATAGAAGCTGAGGTTTTAGCTGCATCTGAGTTTCACCCTCAGTTATATCGGCAATTTCCAACCAAGGGACGATTTCTAATAAACAGTGATGAATTGTCGAAGCGACGTGTTTGTGTTATCAGCGAGTATTTAATTTCTAAGTTAGGCTTGCCAACCAACGCGATAGGGAGCAACATTTTTGTAGGACGGTTTTCGTTTGACGTAGTTGGTGTTGTGCCTGGGAGTGGGAAAGTAGATCAGGGGTTACAGCAAATTGGCGATGTCTATATCCCGTTTTCCGTTTCCGAGGAGTTAACTGGACAGGGTAGTCGCTATACTTTCGGTTTTCGGTTGCAAGATCCTTCTTACATGGCCAGTGTGCTGCAACAAACAAAGCGAATACTACATGACTCCTTAAAAACCCCTGAAGAAGAATCTGAAGATTTCATAGTGGAAAATAGTGATCAAATACGTGATTCCGCACTGTTGATGGAAAAAGCAATTTCAAAGGTGTTCTTCGCGATTATTGCAATATCTTTGATTGTGGGAGGAGTCGGTGTGATGAATGTGATGCTAGTTTCAATTACAGAACGCACACGAGAAATCGGCATTTTAATGGCCCTGGGTGCTAGCAAACAAAATATTCGATTTCTATTCTTATTAGAAGCCGTACTTTTGTCGATAATCGGGGCGGTGATCGGTGTCTTTTTGGGGATCGGTTCGGCACATTTCGTTGTGCAATACATCCCTGACGCGGGCACCCCTTCAGTTCCACTTTGGGCGATTGTGTCAGCAGTAAGTGTATCTATTTTGGTAGCATTGATTTCAGGTGCACTTCCTGCCGCTCGCGCAGCGGAACTTAATCCTGTTACCGCACTTTCGAAAGAGTAATGTGAATTCCGCACCCAAACCTTTGATTCAACTTCATGAGATATCCCGATACTATCAAATGGGAGGCGAAGTAATTCATGCTCTAGACAAAATCGATCTGACAATCATGCCAAACGAGTATATTGCTTTTATTGGTGCCTCGGGTTCTGGCAAATCAACGATGATGAATATTCTAGGATGCTTAGATACTCCAAATCGAGGCAAGTATTTGCTGAACGGTAGGGACGTAGCACATTTGTCTGATATTGAATTAGCGCGGACTCGAAATCAAGAAATTGGATTTGTTTTTCAAAGCTTTAACTTATTGCCTCGAGCAAGCGCCCTACAAAATGTGATGCAACCACTTGTTTACCGAGGGATTCGACCGTCTGAACGTCGACGTCAAGCTTTGGCGGCACTCGAACGAGTTGGCCTAGCGCAGCGGGTTGATCATTTACCCAATCAACTATCTGGCGGACAAAGACAACGTGTAGCGATTGCGCGCGCTTTATGCGGCGAGCCATCTATCCTTTTGGCCGATGAGCCAACAGGGAATTTAGATTCAAATACCACCGTTGAAATAATGGCTTTATTTGACCAGCTTCACGCCGAAGGGCAAACTTTGATCTTAGTCACCCATGACGCAAACATTGCAGCGCACTGTCGAAGGCGCATATGCTTATCGGATGGTGTCATTGTAAGTGACGGTGCCTGACTCGTAGTTTGCAGTCGAGCCATGAAATCGCGATTTCGTGTAATCGCTAAGAGTACGAAAATGATGCTTGTAAACCATGAACCTCCCAGAATCTAATAAACGCTTTAATGTCTAGGGAAGTAAGTTGTGCGAGCTCTTGCCCGATCTGATGGTTTTTCAGTTTTTCAAGGGTGTCTGGCAGTTTGTTCAATTAACGCGTTGTAATCTTATTTTCGTGTAATGCTTGCCTTGCTTCAATCGACTCAAAGTACCTTCAAGACCTTCTTGACTACAAATCCAATGACTTCAACGCATTCAGAGCTTGACTGGCACCTTCCCTGATGTCCAACTCCCTGTCGCTAATCAATCGATGCGCCTCAACTCGTACTTGATCTGGAGGAAGATACTTCACATTCAGGATGGGTAAAGCAGCATAGCGCAGCTGAGCATCGTCGCTATGAAGTAGGTTGACTACCCCGATTGCGTCTTCGCCGTAGAATAGGCCTTTGGTTACCGCTGCTCGAAGAAATCTTGGTTTGAGCTTGTCAGTTTGCACACCCTCTAAGAGCCATAAACAAAGCTGCACTGACCCGGCGGCTTCAACTAGGACTTGCTCGCTCGCGGCGTTTTGCACCGCAGGGCGCTTGTCCTCTAGCAGTGCTAGAAGGAAATCATGATCTTTAGAGTACGCAGAAGTAAGAGTCTTAACCAGCTCGTCACGAGGACTTTCCGGTACGGCACCGCCCCTTTCAGGATACGGCTCTTCCTTGGTTCGCCATTCGTCAAAAAAGGTGCGTAGCTCCGCAGCCCATGAGCTGTCCATCGGGAATTCCTTGATTAACTCTGCAGCGCCCTTAGCAGCACGAGCAGAGGGGCCCCTTAAGCCTTTTCGAACAGCTTCGAGGTGCCTTGGGCCGTATGGAGTCGTGAGGCTCAAATACAAGTGATAGCAGCCTGAGGTGCTTTCTCCATTACATAGGCGATCCAGTATGAGTTGCTGCCCGATCTCACTAGGTAGTTCGTTCGCCAAAGCGGCTGATGAGCGGAGGGATTCGCCACGACCACGAGTCAGAACTCGCTTTACGACGTCAGGATATTCTGGCTCCTTGCGCATGGAATATAGCAAGTAGGCCGCATTCAACGCAAAAAAGTGACACGAGCCAACAATCAGATCTTCTAACTCAGGGATAAATTGTTTGTCGACCAGTGGATGGTCTAGCTCTACCTTCGCATCGACCTTAGGTAGGTTGAAGAGAGCAAATCCCTCGTTTCCCATGTCGTTAAGGATCTTGCTTCTCATATCTCGTGCTTGTCTCACAAGTCGAAAATGATCTAAGCCTGCGCCTTTGTTCAACGTGCGAATAACTAGGCGCCTCGCCGCAATCGTCGCTGCTGACTCTGGGGCGGTGGGGCTATCCCCGATAGACATCTCCCAATAAGAGATCGCCGTCAAGCACGCACCAAGTTCGCAGTTGTTTTCAGAATCACCGAAGTCCGTATCATCATTCAATACCAGTGGATCATCAATAAGTTCCAACAGGTAGATGGCATCGCGTTTCCAAGCTTCGCGGTCTGGCATGTATCGTGCGATATTTGTTGACCAGGTAGTCGTGCTTCAATGGTGGGCATCAATGACAAATCGAATTTCGTACATGCTTTTTCGAAAGCTAGTAGGAATCCTTTCCAATCCTCATTCCTCGCGAACTCAGGGATGTGAAAACGAGCAGGGAGGCGTGACGTGAACTGCGGATCAAGTGAATTCAAGTCACCGAGTTCATCTGTGCCAGAGACTATCAAAGGGACTTTCGTCTTATCCATGATTTCCTTCAGTAAATCAGTTATTTCGTTTGCAGATGCGTTGCGTTTTCCTCGGCAGATGTGTTGAAACTCGTCGATGATAATTATTGACACCTTTCGATCGATTATGCCTTTGATGAGCATCGATAATCGTGCATCTTGCAGTCGTACCGTGCGAATTATTGGCGGATGTCCAAGTTGTTGGAGCATTCTATCGATGATAGATCCGCTAGTAGAGGTCGCTGCTGTTGATATGACTAGGACTGAGTTCTTCGGACTTAGCAGACTTCCATTCTGGCGAAATTTTCGCTCGACGTTTTGAATCAGATGCGATTTGCCGGCCCCAGGTGGCGCAGTGACCGCGCCGCCAAACGGAATTCCTGATCGTTGGCTGGTATCTGCAATTTTACAAATTCCATCAAAGGCTTTTTTGAATTGAGTATGCATAACGGTAAGCTGGTTAACTTCTTCTGCGATAGTTTCAAATGTCATTTATTTCACCTATTTTCAATCGTTAATAAAGGTTTCAAAGGTTGGAACTTGTTTGGTATGTGTTTCGACTTCATTTGGAGAGACGAGGCGTGAGTTCGGGACTTTTGTCAGTTCGATTCCCGATGCCTGCAATGATTTGGTACTGCTTAACCCCTGAAGCAAAAGTGCGTCTTTCGCACTCTTCTTGAGTCGCTTGGAGCCACTTAAGTCATTCCACATTTCGATAAGTTCTGCTCTGGCCTTTAGATAAATCTGTTCATGATTTCCTTTAATGTTGAATTTTCGTTTATGTGAAACGATAGCGCGGTGTTGTGACATTGATAGGCCATTGGCGTAAGACGGATTGGTGTTTTCAACAAAAAGCCAGTCTAAACTTTTCGGATGTTGAATGTACGCATAACCCAAGTCTTCGGGGTCAAATTTGACCAAGGTTTTGTATGTGTTCGCTATAGTACGTCGAACAGATTGGAGCTCTTTAGAATTGAATCTGAGTCCGCTCATCACGATTCCTTCGTTTCCGACTGTAAGTGCCTTGCTGTGGGCGGCTATAAGCCCGAGCGACTCGAAACTTGTCGGTAGCATTGGCGGGGGGAGTTTTTCGAAGCTCTCTTGAAAAAGGTCAAATGGGCGATTTAAAGTTCTAGAATTTAATTTGAATGGATGAACGTCTACGAAATATTTGAGTAAGCCCAGAGATAGCTCACTAAAGCTGATTCTTGCAGTACTTGCTGGGTCGATTGGCAGCATATTTGCGACTGGCTTATGGACTTTTCCCGACTTTGGAAGAGCATATCCAAGTTCGAGGAAATAACGTTCCACATTTGGTTTTAACCAGGGCTGTCGAACAGGGCAATACTGCAAATCGGTGTTTAACTCCAATGCAGCCAACACAAATTGTTTGGAATGGAATTCGAGGCCGTTGTCGACTACGTACATTTCACCAATTCCATATCCTAACCATGGATTGCTCAAGATATTTGTGTGACCAGTGAAAGTTTCTTTAGTGAGCATTCCCACTTTCATCGCATTCAATACTGGTGAAAGCCCCGCCCCAGAAAATGAAACATAAAATCCAACGAGATATTTACTGAAAGCATCGACGATGATCGTGATCACCGGTCTGCCCAAGGGCATACCGTTCGTATCTGAAATGACAACTAAGTCGAGAAGTGTGTGATCGACCTCTAATCTTTGTAGTGCTCGGGTAGCTCCGGTGCCACCGATAGAATAACGCCATCTGTTTCGCGCATATGCTGGACCAAACCGAT
>CALKVB010000027.1 GCA_937996605.1 uncultured Oxalobacteraceae bacterium
TTCCGATCTTATCGCGGGTCGGGTCGTTCCAGACGCTACAACGGAAGGCATTGCAATACCACCGTCACGGACCGTGAATTGCGCACCCGCGGCAGCTCCTCCGTTCCATGAAAGAACGGTAAAGCCTTGATTGTCAATGCGGAACCGTTCACTTCCCCCTGTGCGCATCACAATGGTCCGATCCATGTCGCCGACGGAACTGGTTCCCGTCAGATCGATACTGCTTCCCGCCGCGGTAGTAGAGCCACCGCCCGCCGACAAGCGCAGGAATCCCGGATCCGAGGCAAACGTGGTACTGTGACCCCGAATTTCACCTGCTGAAACCGCGGTGGCCAAGGCCGGACGAGTCGTGGCCAACACCACCGAGCTTTCCAGGGCCACACCCCCGCCTCGTACCTGGGATCGCGCATTGGCAGTACCACCACCGGCAATCACGTTGTTGGAAAAGGTGGCCACACCCGTCACTCCGAGTGTCGAAGAAAAGCTGCCCGTGGTGGCACTTAGTGCTCCACTCGTGACCATATTGTCGGCGGTCAACGTGCCAACGACCAGCTCTCCAGCCACTCCCGAAGTCAAATCCACCACATTGCCTGACGGGGCCACAGTCAGACCATTCAGAATCTTCCAACGTCCTGCATCCGAGGCGTCACGGAAAAAGGCCGAATAGCGGGTGCCTCCACTGGTGTAAATGCCATAGAAACCGATATCTTGAAGATCCGCGGCGTTGCTGGTTCCAAAAGGATTAAGCAGAGCTAAGCTTGCCGATCCGACCGGGCTTCCGTTGATGGTCGTCACTCCACTTAACGTGCCGGAACCTACTGTGATGCCATTCAGAGACGTGACTCCAGCTAGAGTGGTAATATTGGGTTGTGATGCGGTGGTGAGTGTTCCGGCCAGAGAAGTCGCGGTCAACGTGCCTACGACAAGTTCTCCAGCCACACCGGAAGTCAAGTCAACCACATTGCCCGAAGGGGCAACTGTGAGGCCATTGAGGAGTTTCCAACGTCCAGAATCCGATGCATCACGGAAGAAGGCAGAGTAGCGGGTTCCCCCGCTGGTGTACAAGCCATAGAAGCCAATGTCTAGCAGATCGGCTGCGTTGGTAGTATTGTGTTGCGAAAGAGGCGTTCCAATGGCAACGCCGTTCACTGTGGATACATTGGATAGAGTGCCGGAACCCACTGTAATCCCGTTCAAAGAAGTCACACCAGCGAGCTGCGTAATGTTGGGTTGGATTCCCGTCTGAAGCGTTCCCGTCAAGTTCGTAGCAGTGACTCCGGTAGCGGACACTGACGACAACCCGCTCAAAGTGCCTGAACCGACTGTGATGTTGTTCAAAGAGGTGACTCCGGCTAGGGTGGTTACATTGGGTTGGGACACCGTCTGCAAAGTTCCCGTCAAATTAGTGGCGGTGACTCCGGTAGAAGACACAGAGGATAATCCGCTCAACGTTCCTGAGCCAACAGTAATACCATTCAAAGAGGTGACCCCCGAAAGGGACGTCACATTCGGTTGCGAGGCAGTGCTTAGCGTGCCTGCCACTGTGCTCGCGGTCAGCGTGCCTACGACAAGTTCTCCAGCCACCCCAGAAGTCAAGTCCACTACGTTGCCCGAAGGGGCCACAGTCAATCCATTCAAAATCTTCCAACGACCAGCATCGGAAGCATCACGGAAAAGAGCCGAGTAACGTGTTCCACCACTGGTGTACAAACCGTAAAAGCCAATGTCGAGTGCATCCGCGGCGTTGGTCGTGTTGTGTTGCGAGAGCGGGGTGCCAATGGCTACGCCGTTCACAGTAGAGACGTTCGATAGAGTGCCGGAACCCACTGTGATGTTGTTCAACGAAGTGACTCCGGCGAGGGTGGTGACATTGGGTTGTGATGCTGTCTGAAGAGTTCCCGTCAAGTTGGTGGCGCTTATAGCGGTGGAGGATACAGAAGACAAATTGCTCAATGTACCAGAACCCACTGTGATGTTGTTCAACGAGGTGACCCCGCCCAACGTGGTAACATTCGGTTGAGAAGGGGTTTGTAACGTTCCCGTCAAGTTGGTGGCGCTGACCGAAGTCAAACCCGAGATGCTGCCAGAGGTTATGTCCGCTCCTGTATGTGTGTGACCAGCAGCAGCGGCGCCTACCGTGGTGAAGGATATCGTGACATCGCTGGTGCCGTCAAACACGGTGCCCACAGGATCTCCACCGGTAGCTGCAAAGGTAGCCGTGGCTGCCACTCCGTTTGCAGGGAGGTTGGCCCATGTGCCATCTCCTCGAAGAAACTTGGTTTCAATGGCCGTTCCTGTGCCCAACTGCAAAGGATCGAACACGCCTACAATTTGACTGGATATATGGGTATGATTCAGAGGCGCCGCTCCCAGCGTGTTATGCGATATGTTCAAAGCTACCGAGCCATCATAATCGATCGCTGGAGCAGCACCGTTACCTGATGCATTGAAGTTCAGCGGGGCTAAAGACGCTAATCCTTGATCCGCCAAACGTCCTTGTTCCTTAAAACTCAGTCCTTTCGCAGCAGTCTCGCTGACTTGACTCACAAACATGGCATTCTTGTACGTCAGTCCTTCACGGACAAACACACTGAAATTGGAAAAGGTGCCGCTGGTTTTCTGGCTAGATTGGTCTTTGCTGGTCAGTGCCAGCTTGGAGTACACATACACACCGTTCAGACTAGGATCCGATTCATCTTTCAAGAGCACTTCATCTCCCTCTTGAATGCGAACTCCATCAACCACAAAAGGGATTTCAAAGGTTCGATCCCCTGGAAGAGGATACCGACCAGCAACCATGGCTGCCGGAATTTGACCACCCGCCGTTAACACCGCCTCTGTGGATGCCGCTTGGACCGATGAAAAGGTAGTAGGTGTGATGGCATCTGCAGATGCAAATTGCAGAACCGCTAACGTTAATGCCGCCAAGGCAACCAAACCCGTAATGGCAATCAATACGCTCCATATTACGACTTGTTTATGGATTGGTTTCGAAGATTGACCCGCCATAGTAAAAGCGTCTTTCTTTCTTTTTGGGAAAACAAAAGATGCAATACGCGGCTTATTTTCGAAGTGACTCTATTCTTTTGGCAGATTTCAAACGCTTTACCCAATTTGATTGGAAAGACAAGCATAGCATTGACGATTTCCCTCATGAATGCATCTTGATTTGTCCCTTGGTGGCTCGTTTAAAAGTGGATGATGTGAAGATTTACTTTGACATTGGTCGCGCGTTGCGCCGATACTTGTTTGAAAGTTACCATCGAGTGCCCGCCAAATCGTTTCTCATTTGCCACAAATGTACGCAGATCAACGGCACAGATCAAATGGGATTGTGTGTCAACCCGCGACATTATCAACTGGGCACACGCTTTGACAACAAGCTCGACAGCAGAGTGGATCGAGACCTCTTGCGTCGCTCCGGTCACGAAATGCCCGAGGTTCCCACCATTCAAGGCCGAGTCGTTCGCATTCGTTACGACACGCCCTATTCGACAGACGAGGATTCCAGTGATTTCAAAGGCGACTGGCTTTCTTTGGATGCTACCTCCATACCAGCACCGTTTCTGCCCGAAGACCCATCAATCCAACGAGAACCGCCGTGCACACGTCACTTCGACACGGACGAATTGTTACGAATGGCCCGTAAACTCATTCAGACCGAGGCTTGGAGCGAAAGGGTGGCGCTAGCTTACCACATGGGTCAGCGATTGGAACAATCGGTGGCATTCGATCGGCAATGCGCGGTGTTATGCTCAACCCGGTCTCTCAATTGGGACAAGATGATGATTCCGCCACCCGAAGTGCTGATCCGTTATTACCGCCATTCGCTGCCTGCGTTATGTGCACGAAACGAGTGTTTTCGAGAATTGGAATTGATGAAGATCAAGCGGTGGCTGTATGACCTGTATAGCACGGCGGACGCTGATGGGGTATGGAAAACCATCCAAGGTTTCGATGATGGTGCAGAAAGAAAGGGATTAGACCAATGAGTCGTTCCTTTTACGAGGAGAGTACCCATGACATGCATGAACGGTTGCCGCGACATGCTGGCCAAATGACTTTTGGAATTTTGGAAGACATTCAGCATCGTGCAGTCAAAGTGGTGCATGAAAAAGTGGTTCGTCTCGGTCCGAACCATTCGGCTTTTGCGCAAACCTATCACACAAGAGCCACCAATCATGTGTCCGAACAAGTCCGGCAACGGTTGCATCGCATGCTCCATGTGAAGGATCTGGCCGACTTGGCTGATCAATGGGCTTTTCTGGGTCAAATTGGCTGTCCTACCGTATTTGCTTCGGACATCTTACCCAGTTTCTGTAACCCAAACAAGGAAATTCTCCAGCTGACCATGCATCAATCGTCGCTCAGTGATCATCCTGCCATGACCTTGCTATTCAAATTCTTTGACGTGGACCTGTCGCTGGACCAGCTGTGGCGTTTTCATCTCAAGCTCCATCGATCTGCTCCTTCCTTGGTGCACATCAAATCGAGTCATCGGGCCACCAATCGTCTGGTGCGCGATCGTTGGACACCCTTGATGCGCATGTACTTTGACACGCTAACTCAGCGTCCCTTGGACGAAATCAACGTGGAGAGCGTTTCCTTTCACAATCACGTCTTTCGCTGCATGTCACGACACGTGCAGTTGGCTGGACAGTATCTGGCATGGAATTATATGTTTCGCATGGCGCATTTGTATCCCATGTTGCACGGTGTCATCAATGAAATGTATGGCGTTCCCCGACCTTTGTCATGGTCACTGCATAAGCTGGACTGGGCGATGAACGCATGGCCTGTGGCGGCCGGAAACTTGTATGCGTCGACTTTATTGCCAGAACAATGGGAATTCGGAGTGAAATTTGTAAAACTCATTCGTACCTCACTGATGCAATGGATTTCGGCCAACACGTCACTGACTTCCAGAGGCAAAAAGGCGGTGATGAAAAAGATTGCTAGCATTCGAGTGATTTGGGCACGTCCCACAAGTGCAAAGGAGCCCCCGGTGCATGAGGAATTGGGTTATGCGGACTTGGTGTGTCGAGGCTTTGAACAGCAGTGGAATGAACGATTGCGTCGGTTGGGTGGTCCTGTTCGACGTGGCATGTGGCGTTTCATGAACAAGTTTGAAAGCAACGCATGCTATTCTCGAGAGTTGAACACGGTGTATATGCCAGCCACTATGTTGATGGAACCGCTGTTTTCGCCCGACCATTGGGAGGTGACCTTGAATGGATTGGGATTCATTGTAGCGCACGAGTTGGCCCATGCGATCGATAGCGAGGGAAGTAAGATTGGGTTTGACGGCACCTTTGATGAGGAGTGGACCGAAGAGGATCGTTTGGTGTGGGACCGTTTGCATCGACAGGTGTTGCATTTGTACCGAACGCATGGATCGAATCCCAAAATGGAAGTGACGGGTGAAAACATTGCCGATATTCTGGCCACGTTTGTCACGTATGAAATCTTTTTACGCACCAATCCGACGACGGCCCAAAAGAAGCATTTTCTGCAAGTGCTGGCCAAGATGAGGTTCTCTGAATTTGCGGTGGACCTATCTCCAGGAGAGCTGCACGAAGACGAACATGCCGCTTCGGCAGATCGCACAAATGTTCCGGTGGCGTTGATTCCAGAATTTGCGTCTCTGTTTCCAGGTCGAAAACCTCTGAAAATTCGCTTTTGAAAATTTTGCAAGTCTTTCAGAATTCAGAATGAAGAAGTCAGATGTTCATTCGCCATGTTCAAATTTTTCAATTCCACTCAGTTCAGCGATGTCTGGATCCAATGTCAAGATGGAACGGACAGGATTCCAGCCCATCGAATCGTTCTTTGCGAGTATTCTGAAGTGTTTTACAAAATGCTCGCTCCGAAAAACGGCTTTGCTAGTTTGGATGTGGTCAACATTCATGCCGACCACGACGCAGTCATGCATCTTTTGAAATGGATGTATGACGTGCAACCCTTTGACGAATTGGTTGGGAGCGATGAACTGGAATGTGTGATGAAATTGTCTTCGTTGGCCCAAGAGTACATAATCGTCAATCTGCTCGCCCAATGTGAGAAAGAGCTGGAACATCGATTCTACGCTAGTCAAGATTTAAACGAGAAGCTGCGAATCTTTCTTCATTGTGAACGCCTCGGTGTCAATTTCAAGGATTTTCTTCGAGACACCAAGGATTTCGAGTTTCTGGGATTGGAAGCGGCATGTTCGATTAGCCCATCGACGCTCGAGATCCTTTTGTCAGTGATGGATGGGAGACTTGGTGGAGCGTTGTTGACTCGCTGGCTTCCATCGCATCCGTCAGAAACAGTCTTGGCTTGGCTTCAAAAGATGCCGACGAAAAGTCTGGATCTTGACACGTGGATGAGGTTCGTTTCGAGAGGAATTCTGGCATTCGAACAATTCTATGAGATAATGAAAAACACGGCGAGCACCCGTCGACTTCTCGAGAGCGTTCGAAACTTTCGAATCGTGTGTTCGCCGATGTCTTCTCCGTTTGATTGCTTCTACGCGACCCGCACGTGGACGTTGGGGAGAGCTTTGGGAGAGTTTATAGGTGTGGATGTTTATCCATACATGATTTCGCCTACTTCCTATGAACTGACTCACGGATTCAGTCAAGCCAAAGATGGAATCTCCAACTGGGTGTTGGAAGGCTCGAATGAAGAGAAGCAATGGACAACTCTATCGACTCACACGGATGATCATCACATTGGAAATGCACCCTACGATTCATATTGTTGGAAAGTTGAAAGCAACGGAAAGTTCTATCGACAACTTCGCATTCGCATGACTGGACCTAATCGTTCGAGCAAAGTGGAAAATCGATTTCAATTGTGCGTGTGCAAGATGGAGTTTTTCGGACGCATTCGAAAACAAGGTTCAGACGAAGATATAATCTTTTTGCAAAGTCATGATCCGGCTGTGAAACCCAAAGTGCATATGGTCGAACTCGACGAAGATTCAGACGAAGATGAATAAACATGAATTACATCGCCATTGTGTTGAAAGTTTCGATTTGGACAGGACATGTGTGGATCGAGTATCAACGTCATTTTAGATCGATGTGATGTTAATGCACATGTGGTTCCATACACAATACACATCGAGCCAAATTTTCAAACACAAAGTAGCCGCCTGGCACAGCATGAATGTGCTGAGTACGAAATACGGTGCACTGAGAACAGGTGAGAGTCATCCGTTGAGGGCTGGGATCGGGAACGAGTTGAACGATGGCAAGGTGCACACAGTTTCCTTTGCCTTGCCATTGGCAGCGTTGGCACGTGTGTTGTGGAGAGCATGTACATCCTGAGTTTCGAAGACACTGCAAGCACGAGAAACCGTTGCTTTTGCATGGATACAGCGGGTTGTCGGGTTGGGCCGTGTGACCACAGGGCAGTTTGAAACATCGATCCCATGTGTCATGAAATCGCCACGGACTCTCGAAACGTGCACAAAATCGGAGATAGCAGATGGCGGCATCCAGGCATTCGTCGTACGTTTGCACCGAGCGGAGGGGAGGACAACTCCAGCTATATCGAAAGGCCAATCGTTTGGCCAGTGCATAGCATTCGTCGACAAAGTAGCGCAAAGCCGTGTCCACAAACACTTGACGAAGCAGTGGATCAATGGCTCGAGGTTTGATGTGAACCAAGACGCATTCTTTGGCAGATCGTTTGACCCAGAGGCTCAAAGAGGATGAGGGAGAGGGGATACGCACCGCTGGTCGAAGCACCAATCCTTTAGGTGACCAATGAGGTACCAACCGTCGGATACGACCTTCGTTGCCCTCGGTTTCGTCTGTGCTTGAAGAAGCGAGGGGTGGAAACTTGGAAAAGAATTCTTGGTTGAGGGCTCGTTGCACCACGTCTCCAAACTGGAGATGTGCGGTCATGTAAGGCACGCAAAGCGATTGACGGTGCGCCAGGTTTTGAATGGGATAGGCCATATCTCCCATCACTTTGAGAATCGTATCATCAAGTCTGGTGGGTAGGCTCACTGACACAGGAACTGCATTGGACAACGGCGCCCAATGCGGCTCTGCATTTCTCCACGTATGCTCCATCCGTTTGGAAAAATGAACGTTCGTAACCAACGCGTCGCAAAGTTGGATCGAAAAGACATGAAAAGAAAAGTTCCAACATGCCCAAATTTTATATCCTAGAGGCGGCTATTGGTGCCGGGAAAAGCACGTTGCTTGACATTTTGGAGCGTCTTTTGAAACGCCAAGGCAAGCGAGTGACCATTATTCCAGAGCCCATTGACGTATGGGAGAAGACGGGAGCCTTGGAAGCCTTTTATGCGGATGTGAGCGGTCAATCGTATGCTTTCCAAACATTTGCCTTCGCCACACGTTGTCAGCGCGTGCGTCAAGTGGTCCAAGCCAATCCAGACACGGAGATCTTCTTGATGGAACGTTCCGTTGTCTCGGACCGATATCTGTTTGCTCGCATGTTGCAACGCGATGGCAAATTCACGCCCTTGCAAAGCCTCATGTATGAGGAATGGGCTGGTTTGTGGACCTCCATCTTGCCTTTTGCGCAGCCTGACGGATTCATTTACTTGGCGCCGTCTTTGGATGCCACACTGGAACGAATTGAAAATCGCGGCCGCAAAGGTGAACATGTTCCACCCGAATACCAGCAAGATTTGATCGACCACCACGAAGTGATTTTCGGGTGCGGCATTGGGTCCATGGATCAAGTGGTAGCAGTCACTGAGATTAGCGGCGCACCTGTACCTGTGCTTCGCATCTATTCGGATGCCGACTATCGTTCGGATGATAATCATGAAGTGTTACAAAAGATCATTCGATTCATTCAATAAAACGAACCATGTCAGCCGAACCAATGGATGTGGCGATCGATCCCGTGGATATTGACATAGTGGATACCGATATGAAGGATGCGCCCATGTACGTAGCTCTTCCCACGAATCAAGTGTTGGAACGCAAGTATGATGGAGAGGATCCGAAGTTGGAGTGTTTGCGAGCGGATCCACTTGTATCTGTGCTGGGCAAACAGCTGGGAGCTGGGTCCTATGGAACGACGTATGAAGCATGTAGCCAAGATCAATCATGCGCCTACGTGGCCAAAGTCATTCCCTTGCCAAGGCCCGAGGATGAACGCAATTTTCGCATCGAATGTCAGTTGTCGGCCCATGCTTCGACACGGGGTTTTGGGCCGAAGGTGTACCGCATGGTCATTTGTGAAGGTAGCAAAGGCAAACATGGTATATTGGTGATGGAACGACTCGACGCAACGCTGACTCAGAAGTACTCGACACTGACACAAGACTCGATGAAACAATTGCTGGATTGTATTCAGCTGATGCATGAAGATGGATTATGGCACAACGATTGTTCGCCTGATAACATCATGTGTCGAAAGGATGGCACGTTTGTGGTGATCGACTATGGATTGACCTGGCCCCTGTTTCGTCCAGTTCCGCCACTGTTGCGAATGGCGGATTTGTTGATTTGGATTCTACCAGAGTATGCGTACGATCCCAAAATTCAAAAAAGCGTGGTGCGTGGTGAGGGCGTGTCTCCACGCTTGTTGGATTACTTTCAAAAGACGTGGGGCCCGAATGCCTTTGGTGATGACTTCCCCGACATTTACGACCAAGCCATAGTGAGTCGGATTTTTGACAAACGTCAAGTCGCAGGGTTGCAACAAAGTGGTATTCGCAACGATTGTGGCCCTTTTCGTAGTTTGGATCTCTTTATCGCGGCCGTGCAAGCGTTGGAAGATGTGCAAGGTGTACAAATGATGGGCGTGGATTTGTATTTGATGCGAGCCGTTAGTCTTCGCTGCGACTTTCGACAATCCATACTTCAAGCCCATCGCAAGCTCAAGGACATGTTTGCAGAGAAAAAAATGTTGTGAAGTGGGATTGAAGCTTTCTTTGAAACACT
>CALKVB010000028.1 GCA_937996605.1 uncultured Oxalobacteraceae bacterium
CTCACGGGTGAACCCGCACGTAAGGCGATTTGTCTTGCGATATTGCGACCATTGGCACCTTCAGGAAAAGCACAGCCTACAATCACATCGTCCAACTCTTTCGCTTCAATGCCAGCGCGATTCAGTGCACCGATCAATGCATGTCCGCCCATTGTTGCGCTATGCGTATTATTGAATGCACCCTTCCACGACTTCGCCAATGCCGTACGTGCACTGGCAACGATCACTGCGTCGACCATTGCATCTCCTTGTCTTTTTCTATTTGATCTGATGTATGTTTGAGCTGAGGCTCACTTGAGTTCCATTATGCTTAAGCTCTGCAGTCGCACCTTGGAATAAACTGATTTTGTCCTCGCAGTGTCCAAACGGCAGTCCTGTCACAATGGGCACCGCAATAGTTTTGCGTAGGTAAGCAATCATCTCTGTAAAGTTATAACCATTGTCGTGTGGCGCGAGCTTGTAGCCAGAAAAGTCGCCGAAGATGATTGCTTCCTGCTTTTGCAAAACGCCTGCCATGTGCAGTTGTAGCATCATGCGCTCTACGCGGTACGGATGCTCGGCAATATCTTCGACGAACAAAATACCTTCCTCAATTTTAGGTAAAAACTCAGTGCCGACTAAATGCGTCACCATCGCCAAATTGCCGCCCCACAAAGTTCCTTTTACTGAAAATTCTTGCGCTATGTCGCTAGTAAATTCAACAAAACTTCGCTGCTCACGCATCGCTAATTGAAAATGCTGCTGCGTAAATGAGCGTAGATCAGAAATCGCAAAATCGCCGCAGAACATGGGGCCGCATAGACTTCCCACGCCCGCTTTACTTAACAAAGCTAATTGCAAGGCATTGATATCGCTATAGCCCACGATCAATTTGCCACTCGCAGCAATTCTTTCAAAATCCAGCAAGGGCAATAAGCGCGAAATGCCATAGCTACCGCGCAGGGACATAATCACATGTACTGCTGGGTTTTCTAAAGCCTCATAGAACAAGGCAATACGCTGCTCATCACTGGCACCAAATCGCTGATACCGTTGAGCATGATCGTAATAATTGAAAACTTCAAAGCCAGATTCTTGCAATTGACGCAGCCCTAAACCGAGGTCGGTAACTTCAAGCGCCGCACCGCTCAGTGGGACCACCGCAATGCCGATTTTAGAAGGAAGTTCTGGAAATTGAATTTTCATCGCGGTCTACAAAAATGGTGGCGGATGCTGACTATGCGTTCGATTCGCGTTGCTCATCACGAGTCGCTAGATGTGTGCTCTCTCGTGATTCTACCGCTCCACGACGACGTTCAGCAAAGAAATCCTTGAGTAACTGCACACATTCTTCGGCCAACACGCCTGAAACCACAGTCGCGTGATGATTGAGCTTCTCTTCTTGGAATAAATTGACGATGGAGCCGCAAGCCCCTGTTTTATGATCGTGTGCGCCAAAAACAATACGTGAAAGTCTGGCATGCATCATGGCACCTGAGCACATTACACACGGTTCTAAAGTGACATACAGCTGGCAATCGGGCAGTCGGTAGTTACCGAGAATTTCACCAGCTTGGCGCAGTGCCATAATCTCAGCATGAGCACTCGGGTCGTGCTCACCGATAGGCCGATTAAAACCACGCGCAATGATTTCACCGTCTTTCACGACCACAGCGCCCACCGGTACTTCACCGGCCGCCCATGCAAGTTTGGCTTGGAAGATCGCCTCGCCCATGTAGTAAGCATCAAGCTCTTCTGGCGTGCGATTCAAGTGAGAGGGTTCTCGATTCATTTAGCGACTTCGATGAGTTGCTTGGCTGCGCTTTTGTGGAATTTTTACTCGTTTCCGAGGTAAGAATTAACCGTCAATCTCAGCCCAGCAATTCGGTGTTTCATAGAGTGTAATTTTGGTCAAGGACAGATGACGACCATAGCGATCGTGGTAGACATCTCTGAGCATATCGAAAGCGATTTTGGCCAAATTCTCAACCGTAGGTACACGGTCAATTACGACGGTTTTATGCCCCGGCATACTCTCAAGAAATTGACGTACTGCAGTATCTTTTTCATAGACGATAAAGGCATGATCCCACAGATCGACTAAATGCTTATTGGCTAGGGCTTTGATATCACCAAAGTCCATAATCATGCCATTATCAGACTCGCCGTCTTTCTCGACTACATCACCTGTTAAAGTGATCAACAAGGTATAGCGATGCCCATGCAAATTACGGCATTGACTATTGTGATCCGGAATCCGATGTCCAGTATCGAATTCAACTTTTCTGGTAATGGTGAGCATGTGAACCTGTACGTCTAAAAGTAAATATTTAAGGAATCTGCAGTAGTTTATGCGTCTGCAAACTCAATTTCCACTTCGGATGTGCCTTACAAAATTCTATGGCAATGCGCAGATTATCCTGCAATAAAGGGCCATCCATGGCCTGTAAATAATGGTGCGTAAACTCTAAAGCTTCATATGCTTTGAGATCTTGACCGAATTGCGGAATTACTACCTTTAATTCATCGCCCTTTTTTACCACTAATTGGGAGCCCATTTTGGGACTCACGCAAATCCAATCAACACCACTTGGCACCGGCAAAGTGCCATTGGTTTCAATCGCAACTTCGAAACCCGCATCATGCATTGCATCGAGCAAAGGTTCGTCCAACTGCAATAGCGGCTCACCACCGGTGAATACCACGAATTTATGCCCATCATCAGCGATTGGCCATAATGCATTGATACGCGCTGCGACAGCTTGTGGCGTTTTAAACTTTCCGCCCCCTTCACCATCTACACCGACGAAATCCGTATCGCAAAATTGGCAAACTGCAGAACTACGATCC
>CALKVB010000029.1 GCA_937996605.1 uncultured Oxalobacteraceae bacterium
AGTGAGATCTCAATAAATCCAATTGTAGGGCGCATCGCGTTGTTGCAAATACTCGCAATACCGACGTATTGCTCCGTTTTGCGCCTAGCGCTGCATCCCTAAAATTGAATTTCTAGAGACCTCAAAAAGTCAACTGACTGACGAATAAAGTTCGAAGTCAGTAGAGTCAAAAAGGCCACAAGCTTAAGGAAGGGCTGAATAAGCGTAGCGAGCGGCCAAAGTTTGGATTGAGAAGCGCAGCTGTACTTGAGTACAGCGAGCATCACAAATTCAAAATTTGATCGCGCAGTAGCTTAGGCAGTCTTTCCAAAAAAAGATTTTTTTATATGGAGTAAAAACTATGTCTCTCGTATCTATGCGTCAATTGCTGGACCATGCTGCTGAAAATGGCTACGGTATCCCAGCGTTTAATGTGAACAATTTGGAGCAAGTCACTGCGATTATGGAAGCGGCTAACGAAGTTGGTGCGCCAGTGATTATGCAAGCCTCTGCCGGTGCTCGTAAGTATGCGGGTGAAGCATTCTTGCGTCATTTGATTTCTGCAGCGGTGGAAGCTTATCCACACATTCCAGTCGTGATGCATCAAGATCATGGTCAGTCTCCAGCGGTTTGTATGGCAGCGATCAAGTCTGGCTTCACCTCGGTGATGATGGACGGCTCCTTGATGGAAGATGGCAAGTCTGTTGCTAGCTACGAATACAACGTTGCCGTATCCAAAGAAGTGGTGAAGTTTTCTCACTCTATCGGTGTGACGGTGGAAGCGGAATTGGGCGTGTTAGGTTCTTTAGAAACCATGATGGGCGACAAAGAAGACGGCCACGGTGCAGACGGTAAAATGACACGCGAACAGTTGTTGACTGACGTAGCGCAAGCAGCTGACTTCGTAAAACAAACACAATGTGACGCCTTGGCGATTGCGATTGGTACTTCTCACGGTGCGTACAAATTCTCTCGTAAGCCAACTGGTGATATCTTGGCGATCGATCGCATCAAAGAAATCCATGCACGTATTCCCAATACACACTTGGTGATGCATGGTTCTTCTTCTGTGCCACAAGAGTTGTTGGCAGAGATTCGTGAATTCGGCGGCGACATGAAAGAAACCTATGGCGTACCAGTAGAAGAAATCGTGATCGGTATTCAAAACGGTGTGCGTAAGATCAACATCGATACCGACATTCGTTTGGCGATGACGGCAGCGATTCGTCGTTACATGTTCGAAAACCCAAGCAAGTTTGATCCACGTGATTACTTGAAGCCAGCTCGCGAAGCAGCGAAATTGGTCTGTAAAGCACGTTTCTTGTCATTCGGTTGCGAAGGCCAAGCGGCGAAGATCAAGCCAATCACTTTGGAAAAAGTTGCTGAGCAATACAAATCTGGCGCTTTGGCACAGGTTGTTAACTAATTGATCGATTGATCGTGAAGTAAAACGGGTGCTTGCATCAGCAATGACGTGCCCACGAGGGAGTTTCAACGCGTTTTGTCGATGGCATTCATGATGCTAAAGACAAGATTCGATGAATCTCCCTTCAGTATTTTTTTTGAGACCACATTATGACTACGCAAATTAACTCTACTTTACATTCGCTACCACTGTTAGGTCGTGGCAAAGTCCGTGATAACTATGCCGTTGGCGAAGATAAGTTGTTGATCGTGACCAGTGATCGTTTGTCGGCATTCGATGTCATCATGAATGAGCCTATTCCAGAAAAAGGCCGCGTGTTGAATCAAATGGCGAACTTCTGGTTCGAAAAATTGGGTCATGTGGTCCCGAATCATTTGACAGGCATCGCTCCTGAATCTGTGGTTGCCGCAGATGAAGTTGAGCAAGTACGCGGTCGTGCTGTGGTCGCCAAACGTTTGAAACCAATCATGGTAGAAGCGGTGGTTCGTGGTTACATCATTGGCTCCGGCTGGAAAGATTATCAAGACACGGGCGCGATCTGCGGTATCCAATTGCCAGCAGGTTTGCCACAAGCAGCGAAATTGGAAACACCGATTTTCACACCAGCAGCGAAGGCAGATCGG
>CALKVB010000030.1 GCA_937996605.1 uncultured Oxalobacteraceae bacterium
GATGTAGTGTGCTGTTGCCTCACCTTCATTATTAAAATTGGTGGCCAAAACCACTTCCTGTACCACGCCGTCGGTGGCACGACGAATTAACTTATCAAGATGAATATCTTGTGGACCGACACCATCCAATGGAGACAGGCGCCCCATCAAGACAAAATACAAACCCTTATAAGTCATCGTCTGCTCGATCATCAATTGATCACTCGGCGATTCGACCACACACAGTAAGCTTGTATCGCGCTCTGAATCTTGGCACGTGTCACACAACGCGTTTTCAGTAAACGTATTACACGAACCACAGTTATGGATCATGTTCAAACCGTTGAGCATTGCCTGCCCAATCATTTGCGCGCCATCTCGATCGTGCTGTAGCAAATGATAAGCCATACGCGTTGCTGTTTTAGGACCAACCCCTGGCAAGCGACGTAAGGCCTCTATCATTTGCTCTAAACTACTCAGTGATTTCACGATACGATCTCAAAATAAAATTGGCGCATCAAACGGAAAAAGTGATTCCGATCGGTGCGCCAAACACAAGAAATAATTCAATTAGAGGTCTTTAAAACGGCATCTTAAAACCTGGCGGCAATGGCATACCTGCAGTCAATGCCGACATTTTTTCTTGACTAGTTGTCTCAGCTTTGCGCACAGCATCGTTGATGGCCGCAGCAACCAAGTCTTCCAACATATCCTTATCGTCCGCCAACAAGGATGGGTCAATCGTGACGCGTTTCACATCATTTTTGCAAGTCATTACCACTTTCACCAGACCTGCGCCCGATTGTCCTTCAACCTCAATCAATGCTAATTGATCTTGTGCTTTCTTCATATTGTCTTGCATTGCTTGTGCTTGTTTCATCAAGCCTGCCAACTGATTTTTCATCATTCTCAAATACTCCTCAACAAAAATACAAATTCATTTCTCGGGCTGTAATACGCTTTACTTTTCATACTCAACGAAACTTCGCTTCTAGACTGGCCGCACACTGCCTGTTAGGATGGTCGCACCAAATTCACGCATCAAGCTTAGTACAAACCCATCTTCTTGAATGGCTCGCTCCGCAAAATCTTGTCGCTCCGCTCGCTCAGCAAGCGCCTGCGCATTCGCCGTTTGCTCCACCGCACCAATCTCAGTTTCAATACGAATCTCAAGTCCCGAATCGACAAACCGTTCATTAATTGCCGCACAAAGTTTCTCAACGCTACCGGCCGATAGCAAAGTTTGCACGGGCACGCAAAGGCGAAAGATTACCGCATTCCCATTCACAAAGCATTGACGAAGTTCACTTTGCTGCGCCAATTGTTGAGTCACCCCTCGTACCGGTAAGGAAGCAGCAAGATTCGGCCAATGACCATCCCAATTAATCTCAGCAACAGGCATCAATTGAAGAGGTTTGGACGGCAATTTTGGCGTGTCAAGCTTTGGAGTACTCTCTGCTAGCAAAGTTGGCGCCGCAACAATTACCGCTTCAGCGGTCTGCGTACTGGGATCGTTTTGCGAGCCGACAACTGGGATTGACTCCACAAAATAATCACCATCATTAATTTCTTTTTGCTTAATTGGCGGACCTGATTGCATTGCTACGGAGGCGAACTCAGCATCATCCCAAGGCGGTGGTATGTCGCCTTCCACAAAATTAGAAGGCGAATTTAGGGGTTCAACGGGACGAGATGTTTGTATTGCAGGCTTTGGCTGCTCTACTGGCGCTTCAACTTTAATCTCGACTGGCGCAACTGCTACCGGTGCTGCGACAGCAGGTCTGACCGCTGATTGATTCTTTCCACTCGCTGCTCGTGCTGCCGCCAAAGCAGCCATAGCTGGACTTAATTTCCCTGAATTCGTGGTCGGTGTCGAAGTCGTAACGACACTCTCGGTCTTCGGTGCTGCAGGCGGCAATCGAATGCCAGCCAGAGCTTTATCTTCGACTGTTTCTGAAGTAATCTCATTACGACTTTCCAATTTACTTTCAGAATTAATTTCAGGTTGCACAACCGGAGCGACCGACGGCGAGGAATTTTGTGAAACGATGGGATTCGCGGGCGGTGCCGGCGGCACCTGCTCGTTCAGCGGCATCACCGCCGGGACCAGCTACACCGGCGGCGCGGGCGGCAACGGCGGCAACTACGTCACCGGCAGCAACGCCGCCGGGGCCAAC
>CALKVB010000031.1 GCA_937996605.1 uncultured Oxalobacteraceae bacterium
ATGATTGCAATTCCAATCACATCAATTGCGTGACAAGTGACGCAAACAGCTCTCGACATCGGGGAACTCTAATCTCGCACCAAGTTCAATTTTTATGCGTTGATTTTTCAAACGACGCGACTCCGACATAAACGACAGCAACATCGGAGAAACGCTGAGCGCCAATTCTTTGCGCGGCAATCGTTGCGGCCTTGCCAAACCAAAATGATCTGCAACAAGATCGAAGTATTCTCCCATTTTTAATGCACTATCATCGACCGCGTGGTACACGCGATTTGGTGTGCCTCTGTAAATTGCCAACTTACTTAGGTAAGCGAGATCCTTCGCATGTATATGATTAGTGTAGACATCCTCGGCATCAATCAGTGCTGGCGTAGCTTTCTGCAAACGTTCAATTGGCAAACGGTCTTCGGCATAAATCCCGGGAACACGCAAAATACTGAGGCGTCCACCACGTCGTCTTGCCCATTGACGTAGACACCGCTCCGCATCAACCCGCCTTTTTGCTCGTACGTTGATTGGATTAACAGGGCGAGTTTCATCAAACACTGCTCCCCCACAGTCACCATACACCCCAGTGGTACTGATATAAACAAGGCGAGTCTTCTCAGGTAAAATAGCGGCTAGTCGCTTCGTTCTTGGATCATGATTGCCATTTTGTGGGGGCGGTGCTAGATGAATAACTGTTGGCGCCAAGCCAGCTAGTCTCCATAGCGTATGAACTTGATCTAAGTCTGCATATACAGGTGTTGCCCCAGCTGCCCGCAACTCTGAAAAACGTGCTGAACCAGGGCTTTGACTGGTTGCAGCAAACACCCGAAATTGGCGTACCAACATAGGTAACAAACGCATACCTACATCGCCACAGCCGACGATCAGAATTCGAGGCTTGGCAAATCGGGCGGTGGATGACGAAGCTATAGACGAGCTTATAGACGAACTTAAATTCATATCGGTCTTAGGCAGCAAGGTCTGCCTATTTTTGTATTTTTAGGAACTAATTTTCAGGACAATTATGACGTTTCAAATTAGCATTACTCCCAGCGGTCGCCAATTCGAATGCGAAGAGGATGAAAGCATTTTAACAGCTGCGCTACGCCAAGGACTCATTTTGCCATATGGATGTAAAAACGGTGCGTGCGGCTCATGTAAAGGTAAGGTCACTAGTGGCGAGGTGGTTCATGGTCCACATCAACAACGTGCCTTAACTGAAGACGAGGCAGCACAAGGTGGCGCCCTCTTCTGCTGCGCAAAGCCGCGCAGCAATGTCACGATTGAAGCTAGAGAACAAATGGCAGACGATGAATACCCCATTAAAAAGCTACCAACTCGCATCTCTAAATTAGAAAAGTTATCCGATGATGTGATGCTCATGTCATTGCAACTGCCTGCCAATGAAAAACTTAATTATCGTGCGGGTCAATACATTGAGTTCTTATTAAAAGATGGTAAGCGTCGCAGCTACAGCCTCGCCAATGCCCCACATTCCAATGAGCATCTCACACTACATTTGCGTCATATGCCGGGCGGCTTCTTTACTGATCAAGTATTTTCGACGCTAAAAGAACGCGACATCATGCGGATTGAAGGTCCACAAGGTAGTTTCTATTTGCGTGAAGACAGCGACAAACCCATCATCTTACTTGCTTCTGGTACGGGTTTTGCCCCTATCAAAGCAATCATGGAGCATCTCATTCATTTGCAATCGACACGCCCAGTAAAGCTGTACTGGGGTGGCCGTCGCCCACAAGATTTGTATATGCAACTTTTGTGTGAAGAGTGGGCAAAGACCATTTCTCATTTTGAGTACATTCCAGTGGTATCTGATGCTCTTTCAGAAGATCAATGGCAAGGACGTACCGGTTTTGTTCATCAGGCCGTATTGCATGACCATCCAGACCTCTCTGGATACCAAGTGTATGCATGTGGTGCGCCAATCGTCGTCGAATCAGCTAAACGCGACTTTGTCGCGCAAAGTGGTCT
>CALKVB010000032.1 GCA_937996605.1 uncultured Oxalobacteraceae bacterium
TCTCGCCGAGTATCACTACCGACCAATAACCACGCTGTAGGCGCTTGAGATTTTTGGGCTGTAATGGAAAACCATTACTCGGATGTGGAATCGTTTTTGGCTCTTGAACTCCAAACAAAAGTAAAAGCATGGCAGCGAAACCAGGGATCGCGGCTAACCAAAATACAGATCGAAAATCATTGGCCCAAACGATCATTAAACCACTTGCTAATAGTGGCCCTGCCACAGCGCCAATGGTGTCGAGTGATTGCCGCAGACCGAAGGCCGCCCCTCGAATTTCCGGTGGCGTGATGTCGGCGATCAAGGCATCACGTGGCGCTCCGCGTATACCTTTTCCAATACGATCACTCAAGCGCGCAAAAAGCAGTAGATTAAGCCCTTGTGCTAGGGCAAAAAAGGGCTTAGAGAAAGCGCTTAAACCGTACCCGAAGACGGCAAGTGCTTTACGTTTGCCGAGCTTGTCACTCAGTGCGCCTGAAAACACCTTTACAATCAAAGTGGTTGATTCAGAGATACCGTCGATCAAACCCACGACCATCACGCTCATGCCTAAGCTGGTGACCATAAATACCGGTAGTAAGCTATGGATCATCTCCGAAGAAATATCCATCAACATACTGACTAGGCCGAGTGTCCAAATGCTAGTGGGAATTCGCGCGGTTTGATTTTTTTGCATGGCTTATTGAATACGATTTTGATGCTAGTCTGTTGTAATTCACGCGCATTTGCTTGAATAGCTAGAGTTTGTCTGCACTTTCTTCTCACTTCCTACTAAGCTGTGCGCTCGATGACTGTTTTTTCGGAGGGTTTCAATGAAACGTTTGATTGCTGGTTGCGCACTTGTGGCACCGATTACGCTACTCACTACATCCGCTTTTGCGCAAAGTGATTTAAAGGCGTCTATTGATAAAGACTATAAAGCAAGCCTTGGTGCTTTGTTCGACTATTTTCATCGTAACCCTGAATTATCGTTTGTAGAAACCAACACTTCGGCGCGATTGGCAAAAGAATTGCGTGCTGCGGGCTTCGAGGTGAGCGAAGGGCTGGGTAAGACTGGCGTGGTCGCGATCTTGAAAAATGGACCAGGCCCTTTGGTGATGTTACGTGCCGATATGGATGGCCTCCCAGTACAAGAAAAATCAGGTTTGCCGAATGCATCTACAGTGATGCAGAAAGACCTCGCCGGTAACCTAATGCCCGTAATGCATGCCTGTGGTCATGATGTGCATATCACCAGCATGGTAGGTACAGCACGTCAAATGATGGCGCGACGTAAAGAGTGGTCCGGTACCTTGATGCTGATTGGTCAACCTGCCGAAGAAATAGTGGGCGGTGCTAAAGCGATGATGGATGATCAGTTGTGGAAGAAATTTGGACAACCGGATTATGCGATCACATTTCACGTGAATGCTGCTGTGGAAGCAGGCAAGATCGATGCGGTGGAAGGCTCACCTTGGTCGGGTGTTGATACAGTTGATATCTTGATTCATGGTCAGGGGGCGCACGGCGCCAGCCCACATCGAGGTCGCGATCCTATCGTAATTGGTTCTCAGATTGTCTTGGCGTTGCAAACCATCATTAGTCGTGAACGAGCGCCGCGAGATCCAGCGGTGATTACTGTCGGTAGTTTTCATGCCGGCACCAAAAGTAACATTATTGGTGATAACGCGAAGCTGAGTTTGACGGTCCGCAACGAGAGTTTTGAAACGCGCGATATGCTCTTGAAGGCGATCAAGCGCGTCGCTATTAATACTGCACGTGCAGCGGGAGTACCCGAGAATCAATTGCCCGAAATTACGATTGTGGGCGAACCAGCTCCCCCTACCTTGAATAATATTCCTTTGACTAAGCGCCTGAAGAAAGTCTGGACAGAGAAACTTGGCGTCGGCATTTTCGATCCGAATTATCAACGTCTCGACATGGGGGCGGAGGATTTCCCTCAATTCACCACGAAACCGTATATTCCAAGTGTGTATTTTTCTGTCGGTGGCACTCCCAAAGAGGCCTTCGAAGCGGAGAAAGCGGGTGGCCCTCCGGTACCAAGCCACCATAGTCCTTTATTCAAAATTAGTGCAGAGCCCGCTGTAAAAACGGGTGTGGAAACGACCGTGATCGCCTTGATTGATTTACTGCAAAAGGCAAAGTAAAGCCAGCAACGAAGAAGCCTGAGAGCCTGCGACGATGCAGGCTCTTTTCATTGGGATGGCTTTATAGTGCCAGTAAATCGATTGTCTCGCCTTGTCGAGGTAGATGCACCTGGGTGTCCTGAAGTAATTCTGCAAAATGCTGCATCACTTCGTCCTCACCGTGGACCAGAAAGGTATGGGGTGCTTGTATGCGCCGCTGCCAAGCCAACAGTTCATCACGATCGGCATGGGCAGAAAACCCATTGATGGTATGAATCTCGGCATTGACAGCGATTTCTTCACCGAAGATTTTGACAGGTGAATGTCCATCGATAATTTGCCGCGCCAGCGTGCCTTTGGAGGCGAATCCGACAAACACGATGCTGGAATTTCTATCCCATAAATGATGTTTCAGATGATGGAGTATGCGCCCACCTGTGCACATGCCCGAACCTGCCAAAATCACGGCACCACCTTTGATTTGGTTAATCGCCATGCTGTCGTTCATGTCGCGTACGATGTGTAAATTCGCTAAGCTGAAAGGATCGTGTCTGTGCTGAAATAGTTCAGCGCTTTGCGCGTCATAGCACTCGGGATGATGGCGATAGATTTCCGTTGCAGAGATAGCCATCGGTGAATCTAAAAACACATGCATGCCGGCAGGTAAGGCGCCTGATTCTACTCCTTCGCGCAAATACCACAGCAATTCTTGGGCGCGTTCGAGAGCGAAACTGGGAATAATCACATTACCGTTGCGCGCAAAACAGGCTTTGATGGCGGCATAAAATTCCTTGATCGACGAGGCCAGTGAACGATGGAGGCGATCGCCGTAAGTCGTTTCCATCACCACAAAATCTGCGGGAGGAGGGGCCTCGGCATCGCGTAAGATCACGCGCCCATCACTGCCAAGGTCGCCTGAAAAGACAATGCGACGACGATGATCACCTTCCTCTAATTCAAGCGCAATACTGGCGGAACCGAGAATGTGCCCAGCATCGTAGAAACAAGCCGTGATTCCCTCTGCCAATCGAATACTTTGGTTGTACGCGGCAACGCGCCCAAAGAAATCAAAGCAACGCGTTGCGTCGTATAAGGTGTATAAGGCTTCGGTTGGTGGCTCATGTTCACGCTTTTGGCGGCGGCTCTTTTTCTCGCGATTGCGTGCCTCTGCCTCTTGTAAATGGGCGGAGTCTAACAAAACCAAACGGGCTAAATCCTTGCTGGCGCTGGTAGTGATGATTTCGCCTTTGAATCCGCGTTTGACCAATAAAGGCAGGCGGCCGCAATGATCAAGAT
>CALKVB010000033.1 GCA_937996605.1 uncultured Oxalobacteraceae bacterium
TACGAGATAGTACAAGGTGACTGGAGTTCAGACGTGTGCTCTTCCGATCTAAAATTTAGCAATTGATCAAAATACAATTCAATTTTTGCATTGCGTGAAATGCAATATCAAATTACCGACCGTGTGTAGGAGGAAATCCTATATGGTCGTTCATGTTTTTCTGCGCGAAATTACATCATTTCTCTGATACAACACATTTTTGCTTGGTAACACAATGTATCTCACTGGCAATACATTTCGCTAGGGCAAATAAGTGGGAGTGCTAAAATGACACCAAATGATATGATGGCTGAAATTCGCGATGCAAACTTGAGTTACTTGATGCTCGCTCAGCAAATGATTCGTGCCGACAAGGCAACTGCAATTTTTCGCTTAGGTATTGGCAAAGAAATAGCAGACTTGATCGAAGGTTTAAATAACTCTCAAATCTTGAAATTGGCAGGCTCCAACATGATGTTGGCGCGCTTCCGTTTCGAGGATAGCTCAATTCTTTGTATGTTGACCAATTATAACAAAGAGCGCAGCTTGGCTCAGTCGCATGCTGCGATTTTGATGGCTGGTCAAAACGTTGAAGAAATTGCTTAATTTCTTATTGAATCTTTCAGTGAGTTGAGGGAAATGCCATGGCAACTAAAAGTATCGTAAATGAAGCTAACGAAATCCAATTGGCCGTTGATTTGGTCAATCTCGGTGCTCGATTGCAATTGCTTGAATCTGAAACTTCTTTGTCACGTGAAAGATTGTTGAAAATTTACAAAGAGCTTAAAGGCGTGTCTCCACCAAAAGGAATGTTGCCATTTTCGGCAGATTGGTTTGTGACATGGCAGCCCAACATTCATTCGTCATTGTTCATGAATATTTTTAAATATCTACGTGAACATGCTGGGGTTACGGGAATTCATGCGGTCGTTAAAGCCTATAAGTTATACCTTGAGCAAATGCCTGTGGCAGAGGGTGAGGAGCCAGTACTGTCTTTGACGCGAGCATGGACGCTCGTGCGCTTCTTTGAGGGAAATATGCTTTCCTTTGTGCGTTGTGAGCATTGTGGTGGTCAATTCGTCGGTCATACTTTAGACTTGCACGATCATTATGCATGTGGCCTGTGTCATGTACCATCGCGTGCTGGCAAGACGAAGAAGGCAAAAAATGCTGAGCTGACGCATTAATCAAGAGTAATTCAGAATAGTGCGTCTCCTGTAATAAATTGGGAAGGGCGCACTTTGAAATTATCGATTGGGATTAAATCTCTTGGGGTTCAGACTCTATCTTTACTTCTTTGTTTTATATGTTTAATCCTTCTAAATAAGACTTTCGGATTCACAGCATCTCCGATCCTTTTTCTTATAGGTTGTGGCGCGCTCGCCGCAATTTTGTCTGTTGTTTTTAAGTTCGATTGGTGGTGGAGTGTTATTCAACTTCTGTTTCCACTAATTTTGTACCTAGCTTATCAGCTAAATATTCCTCCTGTAGTTTATTTTGGCGCTCTTTTAGTTTGCGCTCTTGTCTTTTGGTCGACCTATCGTACCCAAGTTCCTTATTTCCCTTCTCGATCTGCGCTCGCTGAGCCAATCTCGGAGTTACTCGGTGAGTTTGAGTATTCTCGGTTTGTGGATGTCGGGAGTGGCTTTGGGGGATTGTTGTTTCAGCTTGAAGAACTGCGTGCTAATTCCGAATTCACGGGAATTGAGATCGCACCGTTGCCGTATTGCTACAGTCAATGGCGACGGATCTATCGTGGCTCAAAGGTTAAATTTCTATTCGGAAGCTATTTCGACTTAGATTTTGGCCATTTTGATGTTGTTTTTTGTTATCTTTCGCCAGTGGCCATGCCAGATTTATGGCGAAAGGCATCGTTCGAAATGAAAAAAGGCTCGATGCTCTTAAGTTATGAGTTCATTATTCCAGATGTGTCACCAAGTTTTACTCTTGACTTGAATGATGGCGGCCCCTTGCTACATGGCTGGCGCATATAATGAAACAACAGAAATATATTTTTTGAGCAATATTAAGGAAAATGTTGCCTCATATTACTAGATCGCTGGTATTCTTTAGATATTGCTCTACGGATTTAATTTTGGAGCGTGGCAGTTCTTCTTGAGGAGTCTCACTCGTGTTAGTCATCGTCGGCTATATCGTTGTTTGCGGGTCCGTGTTCGGCGGTTTCGTCATGTCAGGCGGTCATCTCGCCGTTCTTTTTCAGCCACTAGAGTTGCTCATGATTGGCGGAGCGGCGGTTGGTGCATCTTTGGTCGGAAATAACGCCAAAACGCTCAAAGCTTCTTTGAAGGCTTTGCCTAGTGTTTTCAAAGGTTCTAAGTACAGTAAGGCTTTGTATATGGAGCTGATGACAATGCTGTTTGATGTCCTCACGAAAATCAGGAAAGAAGGATTGATGTCAATTGAAGGTGACATCGAAAAGCCTGAGGAAAGTCCGCTTTTTAGTAAGTACACCTTAGTTGTATCTGATCACCACCTAATGGAATTTTTGGGCGACTATCTGCGTCTGATGGTGTCAGGCAATATGGATGCATTCCAAATTGAAAATTTGATGGATAACGAACTTGAGACGCATCATCATGAAGGTGCGGCGCCAGCCCATTTCATTGCTAAATTAGGTGACGGATTGCCAGCCTTTGGTATTGTCGCCGCGGTGATGGGCGTGGTTCATACCATGGAATCAGTTGGTATACCACCTGCCGAGCTCGGTATCTTGATTGCGCATGCATTGGTCGGTACCTTCCTTGGTATCTTGTTGGCATATGGTTTTGTTGGACCACTTGCGAGTTTGATGGAACAGAATCTAGACGAGTCCTCAAAGACATTTCAGTGCATTAAGGTGACCTTGCTTGCGAGTCTGAATGGTTACGCGCCTGCTTTGGCGGTTGAATTTGGTCGTAAGGTCTTGTACTCCACGGAACGTCCAACGTTCTCGGAGTTGGAAGAGCACATTAAGCAATCTAAATCTAAATAAGCATCTTTGATTTAAACATGGCAAACGAAGAGCTCAGACCAATTATCGTCAAGCGTATCAAAAAGCATGGTGGTGGCCACCATGGTGGTGCTTGGAAGATTGCTTACGCAGATTTTGTGACTGCGATGATGGCTTTTTTCTTGTTAATGTGGCTCCTTGGTTCTACCGCGAAAGGGAATTTGCAAGGGATCGCAGAGTATTTTCAAACACCTTTAAAAGTCGCAATGTCGGGTGGCGACGGTAGCGGTGACAGTTCTAGTGTGATCAAGGGTGGAGGAAAAGATTTATCTTTGCGAGAAGGGCAGACGCGTAAAGGTGACTTGGATAGCCCGAAGAAAACATATAACTTGCAAGCTGCCGAAGCTGCGCTGGCTCGCTCTCGGCCAGTGCCGAGCGGTTCATGCAGTGGCGGACGATAGATGGCGTGACGCTCGACCCGCTTGGTCAGTTCAATGAGCTGGAAACGCTGGTGCGAGATCGGAAGAGCACACGTCTGAACTCCAGTCACCTTGTACTATCTCG
>CALKVB010000034.1 GCA_937996605.1 uncultured Oxalobacteraceae bacterium
TCGCTTCTTGAATGAGAATTTTCGATGTTCCGTAGTAGTTACCATGCACTTCAGCGAATTCGAGAAATTCACCGCGATTTTTGCGTGCTAAAAAATCATCGGCTGTGACGAAATGATACTCGCGACCGTTCTCTTCACCGGGGCGTGGAGGTCGAGTCGTAAAAGAAATGGATAATTTCAAACTAGGTTCGAGTTTGAGTAGGCCATTTACTAAAGAAGATTTTCCCGCGCCAGACGGTGCGGAAACCATAAAAAGGCTACCAGAGGTCGAAGTTTTTGCAGTCATTTGTTGTCGTTGAAATTAAATGGAAGTAAGTTGAATGCTGTGGTTACTCTAGGTTTTGTACCTGTTCTCGCATTTGCTCAATCAGTAATTTTAGTTCCATTGAGGCATCAGCAAGTTCTTTGAGTGCCGCTTTCGACCCCAAAGTATTGGCCTCACGGTTCAATTCTTGCATCATAAAATCAAGACGTTTACCGACTTGACCACCTTTTCTAAGAATTTGACGCGTTTCACTAAGATGGCCCGATAAGCGCGCTAATTCTTCATTCACATCAATGCGAATTCCATACATAGTGACTTCTTGGCGTATGCGATCCAATACTTCATCGCGAGAAATAGTTGGAACGCTGCCATCAGCTTTACCGAGTGCTAGCCCCAGCGCCTCCTCCAAGCGCGTAATTGCTTTTTGCTGGAACTGTTGCAGTATTGTTGGAAGAAGTGGGGTAATACGTGTGACGATAATTTCCATTTCATCTACACATTTTAAGAGCACTTGCGCGAGCGCAGCGCCTTCTCGTTCCCGACTGAGCAAAAAATCATTGAGAGTCGACTCGATTCCTGCCTGAATATTTTCCTGTAGATTGTCGGAATTGATTTCTGATTCTTCAATTACCCCAGGCCAGCGTAACAAATCGCTAACGCTTAATTCTCTTGCGCTTGGAAAACGCTGCTTGAGTTCATCTTGAAACTGATTGAGTTGCGCAAGGACTTCGGTGTTGAGAGCCTTTTGTTGGCCATCATTGTTTTTTTTGCCAAAACTGAAACGACATTCAACTTTGCCGCGGCTAATCCGTTTGCTAATGGCATCACGAAACATTGGCTCAATTGAGCGAAATTCGTCATTGATGCGGAACTGCAAATCAAGGAAGCGCGAATTGACACTCTTGATTTCTATCGTTATTGTGCCTGCGTCAGTTTCTTTTGTGCTGGTAGCATAACCAGTCATGCTAAAGATGCTCAATTGTTTTCCTTTGTTTCATGTTGCGATTATGCGAATTGTTGAATGATTAAGCATTTATTTACCGCTCATTGTTCGTTGACCTAAAGTCGACACTGTACAATGCTTAGCATAATCGATCAGCATATTCGCAATTTACCATCGTAGGACCAAATTTAATATGGCAGCACAAAATAACGCACCATTGCCGGACGGCTTAGAAATCGCCGGATACCGTATTGTAAAGAAAATTGCCTCTGGTGGCTTTAGTATTGTTTACCTTGCGACTGATGAAGATGGTAATGCTGTGGCAATTAAAGAATATTTGCCGAGCTCTCTCGCCCTGCGTCAGGTTGGTGAATTGGTTCCAGCGATCTCGGCAGAAAATTTCCCTGTCTACCGCATTGGTCTCAAATGTTTCTTCGAAGAGGGAAGAGCATTAGCACGAATTGCACATCCTAACGTGGTTAGCGTCATTAATTTTTTCCGTGCAAATGAAACCGTCTATATGGTCATGGCATATGAATCCGGTCGATCATTGCAAGAACATATTTTGCGGCGCCGAGATAAAGGTGAAAAGCCATTGGTGTCTGAACGTTTTATTCGCAAAATGTTTAACATGGTGATGAACGGTTTGCGTGAAGTTCACACGAATAAGTTGTTGCATCTAGATTTGAAGCCAGCCAACATTTACTTAAGGATGGATGGCACACCAATTTTGCTCGACTTTGGCGCGGCTCGACAGACCTTGAAAACGGATATGCCTAAGCTATATCCGATGTACACGCCGGGATTTGCTGCTCCAGAGTTATACGTAAAAAATAGTAATCTGGGGCCGTGGACGGATATTTATAGTATCGGGGCTTCTATGTTCGCATGTATGGTTGGGGCTCCACCGCAACCGGCAGATCAGCGCAAGACCAACGATAAAATGGAAGCGCATTACAAAAAACTCGAAGGCACGTATTCAGCGGAGCTGATTGATGTTGTACGTATGTGTTTGAAGTTGGATCCGTTGGAGCGCCCACAAAGCGTGTTCGCGTTACAGAAGGCACTTTCAGTGAAATCACCGCCGCAGCGCGAGTTGACGTTCATGGAAAAAACTAAAGTGAAGCTGGCAAGTCTATTTGGACGCGCTGGAAAAGACAACGACGAAAAAGATTTCACCACCATTCAAGAAGATACTATCTAAATCCTAGCTTACCGCCTGTTGCTCAAGACCGCAGGTGATTAGCGTTTTTAAGAATTCAACACATGCGTTTTTCAGTCTACCAAGAGAGCCATATTGGCGGTCGTAAGGTTAATCAAGACCGGATGGGCTATAGCTTTACACGTGACGCAATTTTACTGCTCCTTGCAGATGGTATGGGCGGTCATATCATGGGGGAAATGGCTGCGACGATTGCGATGCAAACCATCGGCAGTTTGTTTCAGAAACAGGCACATCCTATGATTGATAAGCCAGAGCGATTTCTCGAAAAAGGCTTCCTTGCTGCACACAATGAAATCCATCGATTTCGACAACTTAAAAATCTTCCCGAAACACCTCGTACCACCATCGTTGCGTGCCTCATTCAAAACGGTAATGCATATTGGGCACATTGCGGCGATTCCAGATTGTATTGGATGCGCGATGGACAAATTTTATTGCGTACGAAAGATCATTCACGTTTAGAAACCTTAATTGATCAAGGTAAGATAGATCCGTCTGAGCGAAATACTCATCCTGATCGCAATAAACTTTTTAACTGCCTCGGTGCGCCGCATGCGCCGATTGTTGAGCTGTCTCGCCGAGCTTCTTTGCAGGCCGGTGACTTGATACTTTTATGTTCTGACGGATTGTGGGGCGTGTTGCCGGATCATCTGTTAGCGCAACGTCTGCATGAGCAAACGATAGTGCGGGCAATTCCTGAATTGGTTCGTACCGCAGTTGAAATCGCAGGACGTCAAGGTGACAATGCGACTGCATTGGCGATGATGTGGGAAGGCAATGACATTCTCGAAAATTCCTCTATCATTTCTACGAACACTTTGCCAATTGGATCTATTGCGACCACTATCCAAATTCCCGTGGATGTGGACGATGAAAATGCCGAGGCAGATCTCTTTAATGATGAAGAGATTGAAAAAGCGATCGACGAAATTCGAAATGCGATACATAACTCTACGCGTTTGACCAACAAAAACGATAAATAATTCTTTTGTAAATTTAAACTTAATTATGTCTACTGTTACACGTCCAAGTGGTCGCGCCCCTAATGCTTTGCGCGAGA
>CALKVB010000035.1 GCA_937996605.1 uncultured Oxalobacteraceae bacterium
CGTGTGCTCTTCCGATCTCTGTTACTTCAGCACCGCAACGACGCCACACGCTGCCCATTTCAAGGCCGATCACACCAGCACCGATCACGCCGAGCTTTTTCGGCACTTCACCGATCTTCAATGCGCCGTCGTTAGACAAAATCAGCTCTTCATCGAATGCAGCACCAGGCAGTGCACGCGCATTGGAACCTGTCGCGACAACGATGTGCTTACCTGTGATTGTCTCTTCGGTTTTACCTGCAACTTTGATTTCGTAGCCAGCATCAACTGCTTTCACGAAAGAACCATGACCATGGAAGAAAGTCACTTTATTCTTTTTGAATAAATACAAAATACCATCGTTATTTTGCTTAACAATCGTGTTTTTACGCGCCAACATCTTGCTGACATCAAGTTCCAGGCCAGAGACGCTAATACCGTGATCAGCAAACGCATGGCCTGCGTGTTCGTAATGTTCAGACGATTGCAGCAAAGCCTTCGACGGAATGCAACCTACGTTAGTACATGTACCACCAGGTGCTGGACCGCCCTTTTCGTTTGTCCATGCATCGATACAAGCTGTTGAAAAACCCAACTGCGCTGCACGAATCGCTGCGATATAACCACCAGGACCACCACCAATAACCACTACGTCAAATTGTTTGCTCATAATTTACCTGCCAAATTCAATACAAAAAAAGGCTTAAACCGGTGGTTCAAGCCTCCTCAATCGCTATTCTTACTCTTCCTCGGGGATGAATATCCAAGCCAACAAATAGGCGATGAAACCCGTTCCGAACGCACTAACAAACAACACGAACATCAAACGCCAAATCCAGGCTTCGAGATTGGAATATTTGCCTAAACCAGCGCAAACTCCACCCACCCATTGATTATGTTTGGAACGACGCAACTGGTTCAGATTTGAGAAAGGATTCTCATTACTTGATGTTTGTGCACTCGTCGATGCGGATGCCAAAACCTTTTCTTTGGCCGCAGCGAACTCTTCATCGCTCAGAGCACCTGAACGATGAAGCTCATGCAAACGCGCGATTTCGTCGGCGATATTCATCTTAGGACGATCACAGATCCAACAACAAACGTGCTGGGTCTTCTAAGGCTTCTTTCATTGCTACCAAGCCCAATACAGCTTCACGACCGTCGATGATGCGGTGATCGTAAGACATCGCCAAGTAGTTCATTGGACGAACAACGATTTGGCCATTTTCAACCACAGCGCGATCTTTGGTTGCATGCACACCCAAAATTGCAGATTGTGGTGGGTTAATGATTGGAGTCGACAACATAGAACCGAAAGTACCGCCATTCGAAATGGAGAATGTACCGCCAGTCAAATCGTCCAAAGTCAATTTACCATCTTTCGCTTTGGCACCGAATTCACCAATTTTCTTTTCGATTTCGGCGATCGTCATTTGATCTGCGTTACGCAAGATTGGCACGACCAAGCCACGTGGAGAACCGACCGCGATACCAATGTCAAAGTAACCGTGATAAACGATGTCGTTGCCATCAACAGACGCATTCAAAATTGGGTATTTCTTCAATGCCGCAACAGCCGCCTTGACGAAGAAAGACATAAAGCCCAATTTCACACCGTGTTCTTTTTCAAACTTGTCTTTGTACTTGTTACGCAAGTCCATCACAGGCGCCATATTGACTTCGTTGAAAGTCGTCAAAATTGCGTTTGTCGATTGAGATTGAACCAAACGTTCAGCGATACGTGCGCGCAAACGGCTCATCGGTACGCGTTCTTCTGGGCGATCACCTAAGTTTGCTACCACTGGTGCTGCAACTTGTTGCAATGCTGGTTTAGCTGCAACTGGTGCGACTAAAGGTGCAACTGCTGGAGCCGCTTTGTTTGCAACAGCATTCAAAGCATCACCCTTAGTCACGCGGCCATCTTTGCCTGTGCCATCAACTGCACCAGCTGACAAACCGTTTTCAGCCAAAATTTTTGCAGCTGCTGGCATCGCTACGCCCGCTGCAGAATTACTCGCTGGTGCTACAGCCGCTGCTGGAGCAGAAGCTACTGCAGCAGGTGCTGCCGCCGCTGGTGCAGATGCGCCAGCACTTGCTTCCGTATCGAGCATAGCGATAACTTCGCCAGCAACAACCGTGCTGCCATCACCTTTGATGATTTGTGTAATCACGCCTGCTGCTGGTGCCGGCAATTCCACCACAACTTTATCAGTCTCAACGTCAACCAAGTTCTCATCGCGAGATACTGCTTGACCTACTTTTTTGTGCCACGTCAACAAAGTCGCTTCTGCGACAGATTCAGATAATTGCGGTACTTTTACTTCGATAATTGCCATGTTATTTCTCCGTTTCGGATAGCTTGAGAGCGCAGTAGTTTCTACTGCGCCGCCGAGATTATTTAGTCAGAATATAGCCTTTGAGTTTTGAAAAGGCTGCGTCCAAGAGTGCTTTTTGTTGTGCGTAGTGCTTGTCGTAGTAACCAACAGCAGGAGACGCACTTGCTGGGCGACCAGCATAAGCAAGCTTCTGACCTTCATCCAAGCTCTCAAAAATATTGTGCTGAATTTGGAACCAAGGACCTTGGTTTTGTGGCTCATCTTGCGCCCATACCAACTCCACCATATTCGGGAATTTTTTCAATTCAGCCGCAAAGCTCTTATGTGGGAATGGGTACAACTGTTCCACACGAATAATCGCTGTATCTGTCTGTGCACGTTCTTTACGAGCATTCACCAAGTCATAATAAACTTTGCCGGAACAAGCGACGACACGTTTTACTTTCTTCGCGTCGATAGACTCATCTACTTCGCCGATCACAGTGTGGAAGCTGCCTTTTGCCAACTCAGACAATGGTGAGCCTGCATCCTTATTACGCAACAAAGACTTCGGTGTCATGATCACCAAAGGTTTGCGGAACTGACGGATCATTTGACGACGCAGCAAATGGAAGATTTGCGCAGCAGTCGTTGGTTGAACCACTTGCATATTGTTGTCAGCACACAGCTGCAAGAAACGCTCTGGACGTGCTGATGAATGCTCTGGACCTTGGCCTTCATAACCATGTGGCAGCATCATGACCAAGCCTGAAGCGCGACCCCACTTCACTTCACCGGAACTGATGAATTGATCGATCACCACTTGCGCGCCGTTGGCGAAGTCACCAAACTGCGCTTCCCATATAGTCAAAGTATTTGGCTCTGCTGTTGAATAACCATATTCAAAGCCCAAGACCGCTTCTTCAGATAACACAGAGTCAATCACTGTAAATGGTGCTTGTTTATCTGAAATGTTTTGCAATGGAATGTATGTGCCAGCGTCCCAACGTTCACGATTTTGATCATGCAACACAGCATGACGGTGCACGAAAGTGCCGCGACCTGCATCTTGACCTGTCAAACGAATTGCATAACCAGAGGAAACCAAGGAGGCGTAAGCCAAATGCTCACCCATACCCCAATCGAGATTCATCTCACCACGACCCATCGCCGCGCGGTCGCCTAACACTTTTTCGACCAAGCTATGTGGTTTAAAGCCTTCTGGAACAACGGTAATGCGTTCCGCCAAACGCTTCAACTCCGAAAGAGGCACTGCTGTGTCAGCAGCGTCAGTCCATTTACGATTAAGGAATGGAATCCAATCAACTGCATACTTATTTTTGAAGTTGGAAATAACTGGATCATGCGTATGCTTACCTGCATCCATCGCTTCACGGAATGCAGCAACCATTTGATCGCCGCCATCTGCAGGAATCGTACCTTGTGCAGCCAATTTGTCCGCGTACATCTTACGTGTACCTGGATGTTGACCGATTTTTTTGTACATCAACGGCTGCGTCAGCGCGGGGGTGTCTTGCTCGTTGTGGCCGAGTTTGCGGAAACAGACGATGTCAATGACCACATCTTTGCGGAAGGTCATGCGGTATTCGAGGGCCAACTGTGTCGCCAACACCACGGCTTCTGGATCGTCGCCGTTGACGTGCAACACAGGCGCTTCGACCATCTTGACGATGTCGGTACAGAACACGCTAGAGCGCATGTCACGTGGGTCAGAAGTGGTGAAACCGATTTGGTTGTTCACAATGATGTGCACCGTGCCGCCTGTGGTGTAACCACGGGTTTGGGCCAAGCACAAAGTTTCTTGGTTCACGCCTTGGCCGCCGAACGCGGAGTCACCGTGCACCAACACGGGCAACACTTGGCTACCTGTTGGGTCAGCGCGGCGGTCCATACGGGCGCGCACAGAGCCTTCCACCACGGGATTGACGATTTCCAAATGGGATGGGTTGAACGCCAAAGACAAGTGCACAGGGCCGCCTTTGGTGGACACATCAGAGCTGAAACCTTGGT
>CALKVB010000036.1 GCA_937996605.1 uncultured Oxalobacteraceae bacterium
GAGAAACGCGTTATAACTCCATTTCTCCCATTTGCCAGCACGAAGCCAATGCTCAGACTCAGTCACCCGCCTCGCAGTTGCCATCATCAACGCCCAGGCGAAATCAGCGGTGGTTTCATTCAATACATCAGGTGCATTAGTCGCCATAACGCCATACTCAGTACAAGCATCAAGATCGAAATTATCATACCCCACTGCAATCGTTGCTACAGCCTTCAAATCAGGTGATTGCGACAATAGTGAGCAATTCACTTTTGCGCTTGAAGTACACAGCATGCCAAATTTGCCTTGCAAACGTGAGACAAGCTCTGCTTCAGAAAAAATCGTATCGGCTTGATTTTCCTCAAGCTCAAAGTAATTTGACAATTTTTGAAGCACTTCGGGGAAGATTGCCCGTGCAATTAGTAATTTTGGTTTCATTTGATCTACCACCAAGTTCGGTTAATTGTCGTCTAATTTCGAAATACCGCGCCTATTCAATGCCAAAATCCGTGAAGCAAAGGACTAAGCTTAATTCTAGCGTGCAGCATAACGCTCTAAAAGAGTATCAGCCAGACACATTTGCTTATGCGTATTTTATCTAAGTCATAATTGTGAGTTAAGACAATTTGCCTTAAAATACAAGGCTTTGCAGCTGTAGCGAATTTTCCGCTTGGCGCCTCACCCCAATTTTTATCCTAGATAGGCCTGTTATGACCCATGTTGTGACCGAATCCTGCATCCGTTGCCGTTATACCGACTGCGTTGATGTATGCCCAGTAGACTGCTTCCGTGCAGGTCCAAACTTTTTGGTAATCGACCCAGATGAGTGCATCGACTGCGCGGTGTGCGTGGCGGAATGTCCAGTGAATGCGATTTACGCTGAAGAAGATGTGCCTGCAGATCAACAGCAATTTATCAAAATCAATGCTGACTTGATTCGCAGCTGGCCATCGATCACCAAAACAACGGCACCACTCGCGGATGCAGACGATTGGAAAGACGTTAAAGACAAATTGCAGTATCTGGAACGCTAATCCGCAAACCAATGCGGCTTTGCTAAAGCTAGTGAAGTCGCACATATCGATTCACCCTGAACAAATTCACGATTGTGAATTGCGCATTAAGTATGCGCCTCATTATTGGAAACCCACAGTCTCATGGACCACAAACAATACACTCAAGTGATCGAAGCGGATGCCGTCATTGTCGGCGCTGGCCCGGTCGGTTTATTCCAAGTTTTTGAACTCGGCTTGCTCGAGATTAAAGCCCACGTCATCGATTCACTGCCAGTGGTTGGTGGTCAGTGCGTTGAGCTCTATCCAGACAAACCAATCTACGATATTCCAGCGGTGCCTGTTTGTACTGGCCAAGAGTTAACTGACAATTTGCTCAAACAAATCGAGCCATTTGAACCGACCTTCCATTTGAATCAAGAGGTGACCTTGGTTCAACGTCGTGCTGATGGTCGTTTTGATTTAGAAACTTCACTGGGAACCAAGTTCATTACGAAGACGATTTTCATCGCTGCTGGTGTTGGTTCATTCCAACCACGCACGTTGAAAGTGGAAGGCATTGAAGAGTTTGAAGGCAAGCAAGTTTTCTACCGCGTCAAAGACCCTAGCCGTTTTGAAGGCCGCAATTTGGTCATCTGTGGTGGTGGTGATTCCGCACTCGACTGGGCACTAAATTTAGCAGGTAAAGCAGAGTCAGTGATTCTTTTGCACCGTCGTGACGACTTCCGTGCTGCACCTGCCTCTGTCGCGAAGATGAAAGAAATGTGCGACAACTACGAGATGCAACTAATCATTGGTCAAGTAACGGGTATTGAAACCAAAGACGATAAATTAGCGGAAATCAAAGTCACAGGTGCAGATGGCGTAACTCGTCGCTTACCTTTGGATGATCTCTTAGTGTTCTTCGGCTTGTCTCCAAAACTGGGACCAATTGCTGAATGGGGCCTTGAAATTGAGCGCAAACAATTGAAAGTCATGGATACGGAGAAGTTTGAAACCAACGTACCTGGCATTTTCGCTGTCGGTGACATTAACACCTACCCTGGCAAGAAAAAACTGATTTTGTCGGGCTTCCACGAAGCTGCCTTAGCAGCGTTCGGTGCGGCTCCTTATATTTTCCCTGAAAAGAAAATTCATATGCAGTACACAACGACATCTCCAAAATTGCACAAAATTTTGGGCGTGGAAACTCCAGTTTTCGATTAAACCCTGAAGACTGTTCAAATACAAAAGCGCGATCTAATCGCGCTTTTTTTATGATGAAACCACAATGTGTGGGCTTAATAAATTTCCGAATCGCCACTTTCACTTTCACGATAACGCAGGGCGATTTCACGAAACTCATCGGTGATCTTCAAGAACACATCTAAGATATCTGGATCGAAGTGAGATCCCCGCCCCTTACGCATGATATCAATCGCCTCTTCATGACTAAAAGCCGGTTTATAGACACGCTTAGATATCAAGGCATCATAGACATCTGCTACCGCCATCAAGCGCGCAGATATCGGAATCGCATCGCCAGACAAGTTTTCTGGATAACCTGAACCGTCCCATTTCTCTTGGTGAGAATAAGTAATCTCACGGGCGAAACGCAAAAATTCATTACTTTCACCCAAGTAGCGTTCAACCGACAATATCGTCTCGCGACCATACGTCGTATGCATCTTCATAATCTCGAACTCATCTGAATCAAGCTTACCTGGTTTGAGCAAGATGTTATCAGGAATACCAACTTTACCAATATCATGCAAAGGTGCCGACTTATACAAAAGCTCGATATTCTCTTCTGTAAGCTCGGAAGAGAAGCGCGGTAGATGTTTCAATTGACGAGCAAGCGCTGCCACGTAATTCTGGGTACGCCGAATATGGTTGCCGGTCTCGTTATCACGCGTTTCAGCCAAGGATGCCATGGCCATAATGATCGCATCCTGCATCTTGGCCAATTTACGAGTACGGTCTTGCACTAAGGTTTCCAAGTGCTTATTTTGATCTTGCAGGAGATTTCTTGCTCTCACCAAATTCAATTGAGTTGCCACCCGCGCCAATACGATAGGCGGGCTTACAGGTTTGCTGATGTAATCGACAGCACCAAGTTTGAGGCCCATCTCTTCGTCTGACACTTGACTTTTCGCGGTCAGGAAAATCACTGGAATTTCTGCCGTTGCTGGATTGGACTTTAAGCGCTTACATGTTTCATAGCCATCCATTTCAGGCATCATCACGTCGAGCAAAATCAAATCAGGGCTCGGTAAAGTTGACGCGATATGCAGCGCTTTTACGCCATTTGTAGCGATCTTAATTTTATAATTGTCTTTCAGCAGCGCTGAAAGAAGCGTGATGTTATCGGGCGTGTCGTCAACAATAAGTACAACTTGCTTTGAATCAAACTCATTACCATCATTCATGGCTCACCTTTTGAATAAATTGGATGCTTAATTGATACAGTTTGTTCGCTTAGAACAATGCAAATCAATCAAGTTCAAGCCCAGCTAACTCTGCATTCCCCTTCATTATCGAAAGAATTACATCAAAGTCATACTGACTTGCCGCACGCATAATTTGCTTTTGCACATCCGAACCGAAAGCGATACACAACTCATCTGAAGACTCATTTAAGGCCTCCAACGCTTCCCCATCATAGTTTCCTACTAGCTTGTAACATCGCTTTAATTTATTCAGTACCTCTTCACTCGAGATATTGACACCATCATGAGTGATCCCCTCCAACTCGCCTACCGCGTTCTCACGTAATAAGCAATTCTCAATGTTTCCTATGGTTAATGCAAGCTGTGTTTCGCAAGCAACTAAAATTGGTGCCATCATTTCCACAGTTTGGCCGTTTTGAATTAACAATTCGATACGGGCAGCCAAAGTGTGGACCTCAGCACCAATTAAACTCGCCACGCCCTTTAATGTATGTGCAATGCGTTCCGCGAGACCATTCTCTCCGTTCAACAAAGCTTCGCGAATCGAGGACACGACTCCACGTTGATCTTGTGCAAATAGGCGTAGCAACTTGAAGTAAAGCTGCTTATCGCCCATCGTACGGGAGAGTCCCTGTCTTGTATCAACACCTTCGATTCTCAAACTTTCTGATTCATCCTGCTCGTAGGTTTTCACCTCAACCTCAGCAAGTTGACTTACTTTACTCAAGCACCATTCTGAAACCGTTGCATACAATTCAGTCGGATTAATCGGTTTTGCAATGTGCGCATTCATGCCTGATGTAAAACAGCGCTCACGCTCGATTAACAAAGCATGTGCAGTCATAGCAACGATGGGCAGTCCTCTGAATCGACTATCTGCTCGAATCAATCGCGTCGCTTCGTGACCATCCATCTCTGGCATCTGTACATCCATAAAAACAATGTCATAAAAATGCGGATTTTTCAAAAACAACTTATCAACAGCAACCCGACCATTTGGCGCAACGTCAACCACAATATCAGCAGCTTCCAGTAATTCCATCGCGATTTGCTGATTAATGACATTATCCTCAACTAATAATGCGCGCACACCAACACATTTCATTTGCGTGTGTGACTGACTCTTAACGCTTGAATGGGTATGATACGAAAACAAATTCACCAGACAGTCGAAGACATTCGAAGTGTTAAATGGCTTATCTAAGTAAGCGTCAGAAACTGTCGCTTCCTCTCGATAATTCAAACTTTCCCTAGCGGTTGCACCGACCAAAGCAATTTTCGGAATTGATCGCAAATTCGCGCTGCGAATACATGAAATTAATTCGGCGCCATCCATCAAAGGCATATGTAAATCAACAAAAACTGCATCGTATCGACGCTCTTGATCGCAAGCGATAATCATCGCGAGGGCTTGATCTCCCGTATGCACAGTATCGCAAGCTATACCGTACACTCTGAGTTTTTCAGCTAGTAATTTTGCAGCAAGCGGGTGATCATCGACAATTAGCATGCGCAGATGCTCAAACAGTTCACGATTAAATTTAGGTTGCTCACTCTCGGTAAAATCAAAAGGAATGGTGCAAACCACTGAAGTACCAACCCCTTCTTGACTAACCAGTGAAATTTCCCCACCCATCAAATCGATCATACCTTTCGAAATCGAAAGTCCTAAACCGGTGCCTCCAAATTTTCGCGTAGTAGACTCATCACCCTGGCTAAAGGGCATAAAGAGCTTTGATGATTGCGCCTCACTCATGCCTAGTCCAGTATCGCGTACTTCAAATCGCAAAATTTTCTGCTTACCTTCATTTCGAACAACCGAGCAATGCAAACAAACTTCCCCTTGATTCGTGAACTTGATCGAATTATTCACCAAATTAATTAGCACTTGCCCTAATCTCAAAGGGTCGCCTTTAAGCCTTCTAGGTACGTCTGGCGCAATATCAAACAGGTATTCCAGTCCTTTTTCCTCGGCTTTTTCACTCGTCACCACGGCAACGCTGTTAAATACCTCATCAAGATCAAAGTCCACGACTTCAATGTCAAGTTTTCCGGCTTCAATTTTCGAGAAATCAAGTATGTCATTGATGATGCCCATCAACGACATACCTGCCTTATGAATCTTCTCAACATAATCTTTTTGCTTAACAGTTAATTCCGTTTTGAGGGCGAGATGTGCCATGCCAATAATCGCATTCATAGGCGTTCGAATTTCATGGCTCATGTTTGCGAGAAATAAGGATTTCGCTTCGGTAGTTTCTTCAGCATGACGCCGAGCCAATTCTGACACTTTCAATTCATTCTGCATTTGCAAAGTTTGCAAACGCATCTGCTCATCCATACTCTCTTTCAACTGCTTCTCAAGCAATTTACGTTGCGTTAAATCAGAGACGAAAGTAAGCGTTGCAGGATGCCCTTCCCATTGGATCAAAACAGAAGAAATCTCAACCCAGATTAATTCACTGGTAAAGCGACGATTCAAACGAATTTGGTAATATTGTTCAACCACCTCGCCACGCAAGCGCCGCATATGACGATCGACCACAACTGGAACATCTTCTGGATAAATGGAGGAAGTGAAAGGCAAGCCTATGAGTTCTGCCTGTTCATACCCAGTGAGCGATTCAATCAGTCGATTAGCGAACGCAATTTTCCCATCTTGAACCACAATAATGCCTTCGGTCACATTATCGATTAACAGACGATAGTTATATTCCGATTTATGCAAATCGTCTTCGAGCTGGCGACGCGCGGAAATATCCATCACCACCCAAACTGTGCCGTAAGAGAGATCATTTTTATTCACGGCGCGACCAGAAAACTGCACCCAAAAGAGGCTACCATCACTACGTCGCATCTTAAGTTCTGACACATAAGCTTCGCCTCGTAAAACAGCTTGACTTACTGCCGCGCCGCTTTCTAAGTAAGCTTCGCGAGACTCATAAAATGGCTCCAAGGAAACGCCTAAGACGTTATGTCTCTCTACACCAAATATTTGGCAAAGAGGCGTATTCACCCATTGGACACGTCCTTGACTATTTAGAAAAATCATCCCAACGATCGAATTTTCCAATATAGTCTCGCGCTCTGTGAGCATGCGCTGCAACTCATCATCGAGATTTTTTCTCTCAATGACCATGCGTTCAGTCAACTGTCTATCTTGCTCTGCCTCTCGAAATTCATGTCGAATTTTTAGTGTTGCAAGTTGTATTTTGTTAGCTCTTTCTTGCGCGCGCAAAAATAGCTTTTGGTGACGTTTTTGTTCAAGGAAGGCTTGTTCCCACTGTCCAAGATCAGCGTAAATTTCAGATAGTTCATTAATTGCTTTTAGAGGTAAATGAATATAACCACTATCCCCTACTTGATCGATCGCCTTGCGTAAATCAGAAATCGCTGCATCGGTGTTCCCCAAGCGTCGGTTCAAAAACCCACTAACCCACCAGACGTAAGGTTTTAAATGAGGATCTTCAACCAAATCGATCAGACGAACTGCATCATGATTAAGCTGAACCGCTTGCTCAAAATCACCCCGCATCGCCAAGGTGTAGGCCGCGACAGCAAGGTAAAATGAACGGTAAGAATTGGTATGCAATGCTTCCGTATTCTCGACCTCAATATAGTGCGAGATGGCACTATAAGCCTCATCAAATTTTCCTAGCGAAATCTTGCAAAGTGCTAGCATCGTTGAGCTAAAAGGTGTCAACCACTTTTCAGCCGATTGCGGAGCCAGATCACGTGCTTCCTGCAGCAACTCTTCGGCAGCTTCAACGTTGCCTGTGACATATAACACTTCGCCTAAATTCGCTGTAATTTGTGCGATACGGCTATTCGAATTAATTCTCTTTGATTCGTCTAAAGCACGAAAGAAAAAGCGAATTGACTTTTCAGTCTCTCCACATTCTTGCAATAAGATCGCATAAATATTGAGGGCTAAAATAAGTAAGCGTGCTTGCATTCCACCACAGCGTGGCACCAGCTCGTTCTCGCACATTGCACGTGCCTTCACAATGTCACCAACTTTTCTGAGAACAACTACTAAGCCCGTTTTCGCAAAAAACACGCCATGCTGGTCTTGGACAGAAACAAAAAACTGTATCAGCTTTTCGAATGCTTGCACTGACTCATCAAGACGATTCTCGAAATAAAGCGAAAACGCCAAGACCATTTGCCCATAGGCCATCGTCTGAGGATCGTCGCTAGCGACACCGCTCTCAAGAATCGCTTCTGCAATTTTCCGACCCTCTTCAATCGAATCGCGTAAGGCGTCTAAACCATCAAGCGAACGCTCAATCATGTCGTCTTTTGTTGTCGTTGGAAGTCCAGCCATATGTCAGATGTGGTGACCCAATAAATATAGTTTGGCAAAGCAATGAAACCTGATACAAGTTAGCCGATCAATTCTAACGCGAACCGCCAACAAATAGCGATTGACTAAGCTCGATGACAACAAAAACCACGACCCGTTCTCGAAATTAGATCAATTGACGACACTTTTACGCCGCAGTTTCAGAATCAAATGCTTGCATCGCTACAACGTGATAAATTTATAGAAATTAAATTCAAACATAATTATAGATTTAGAAACTAGCGAAATTTAACACATACGTGTGCTGAGTTATCGAACATCTGCGCTTTGACCATTCATTTTTGTGAGAGTGATTTTCTATGGAACTCTATGCATCTAGCGAAGAACTGTTTCGTTTAGAGAGCATTTATCCAAGTCTGAGCGACCAAGAGAAACTCAACACATTACTCAGTATCACATGGCACATCCGACAACGTGACTGCCAACGCGCATTATTCCAAGTTGATGAACTAGAACAGCTACTTGCACAATACGATGGTGCAATGGCGAAACGTATCACAAATGAACATGAAATCAGGACTCGACTGAATCTTATTCGAGCCGAAATCTACGCCATGCTAGGAGACATCTCCTATGCCGAATTACTGCTTAAACAAAGCAAGTTTGAGCTAGCGTCTCAAAACGATCTTCTGGGCTTAGGCGACGCATCAATAGTCGACGCAACCATCGCCATCAGTATTGGAGATAATCATCGCGAAATTGAAGCATGCAGACAAGCACTCGATCTATATCAGCGTTGTGGAGATAAAGAACGCAGTGAATTTGCTGAAG
>CALKVB010000037.1 GCA_937996605.1 uncultured Oxalobacteraceae bacterium
GGATGCAGTATGCACTTTACTTCTGTTAAGTCTTCAACGAAGATGCTTGATTCGTATTTCAAACTAAGGGCAAAGATGATGAACTTCAGTCGCATATTTGTTGTTGGAACTATGTTGGTGTGGGCCTCTATCGTTTATGCGAGGGCATCGAATGCGGCAACGGTTAGTGAAGTCACGGCCATCAAAGCTGCTCGTTTGCTAGACGTAAAAAGCGGCAAGATGCTAAACAATCCTGTGGTTCTGGTCGCTGAAGGGAGAATCGTTGATGTCGGTACTGCGCTTGCTGTGCCACAGGGTGCAAAGTTGATTGATCTGGGCGATGCGACGTTGATGCCGGGTTTGATCGATGCGCATACACATTTGCTGCAAAATTTGTCGTTTGAGACTTCTGCACGCATTCGCGAATCAGGTCACATGCTTCTCAATCTGGCGACCATGAGTGATGCCAAACGAGCCTTGCTTGGAACGATGATGGCAAGAGAGGATCTGATGTCGGGTATTACCACGGTACGCGATCTTGGTAATTCGGGATTGAATGCGGATGTGGATTTACGTGATGCGATCAATCAAGGATGGACACAGGGGCCTAGGATCTTGGCGTCGACGCGTGCCTTGGCACCGATAGGCGGGCAGTTTAATAAGCTCACTAGCGAAGGCGCTAGTTTGATCGAGCGTGAGTATGCTGTCATCACTGGCCAAGAGGAAGCTCGGAAAGCAGTGCGCCGAGCGATTTATGATGGTGCTGATGTGATTAAGGTCATCGTCGATGCCGAAGATCGATTACTCAGTTTAGAAGAGTTACAAGTCATCGTTAATGAGGCTCACCGTGTTGGTAAGCGTGTCGCCGCGCATGCCGGTACTGAAGTTGCTGCAATGTTGGCGGCGCAGGCAGGCGTGGATTCAATTGAGCATGTGTATGGTATTTCTGATGATCTGCTCAAACTTATGGCTAAGAAAAATATCACCATGGTGGCAACCGATTTTCCTGCGTGGTATTACCTTGGAAAAGCAAATGAAAAGGAAATTGGTGAGGCAGATCAAGCACGCTTCAAAATGTTCCAGTTCGTTGAGAAACAGGCCAATGAGCGCATTCGCAAAGCACATGCCGCTGGCGTGAAATTGGCGCTTGGTAGTGATTCCTATTATCAAGCCGGTCAATTGACCCGTGGGCAGAGCTCACTGTTGCCACTGCGAGTTTACGCCGGTGGCGGCCTTTTGCCGATCGAAGTGATACGAACCGCCACTATCAATGCGGCAGAACTCTTGGGGTGGGAAAAGAAAATTGGAAGTTTAGAAAAATCTAAGTTGGCTGATATGATCGCTGTGCCTGGTGATCCCTTGAGTGATCTCTCCTTGCTTGAAAGAGTCCACTTCGTGATGAAAGACGGCGTGGTGGTCAAGCACTAGATGGCAATATTAGATGGCAATACGAATCTCTGTTAGAGCAGAGAACGCAAATAGGATTCGAGTTCAGTATGATTCTGCAAGACTTTGTATGCACCAGGAAAGTCATATCCCGCGCAGAACGCATTGCGAATCACGATGCAGCGTAATCCAGCAGCGAGGGCAGCACGTAGTCCTCGCGGCGAATCCTCAATTACTATGCAATCTGCAGGATCTAAGTTGATGCGTTGTAGCCCTAGCAGATAGGGATCGGGTGCGGGTTTGCTTTCTTTGTAGTCGCTCTCGGTAACGACAAAGTCAAAGTGCCGCAAGAGATCGTGCCCTTGGGCGCGCAATCGTTCGTGAATTTGATCAAAATGGTCACGGCGTGAGCTGGTGACGATGCCCATACGCAGATTTTCCGACACCCGCTCGATGGCAGGTTTCACCGCAGAGATGAGTAACTCTGTGCTGGATCGCAAGAGTTCAGCGTAATAGTCATTCCGCTGATCGCGCAGCGAGGAAATGGTGTGCTCGTTGTAACCACGTGCCTGCAAGATGTGCCAAGCGCCTAAATTCTCTAACAAGAACCAATCAAAAAAGTGTTGATGCGTGAGTTCGACATCATGTTCGGCGAACAAGCGTTGGTTGGCTTGGTAAAACAAACTCTCGGTGTCAACCAAAACACCATCGTTGTCCCACAAAATGCCGCGAATAGGATGCATACTTGATTGTAGATAAGTAAGGTAGCCTCCCATGCATTGCTAGGGAGACGAAAGTTTGACTGAAATGCTGTTTGGTTTTGAATCCCTATCATTATCTAACGAGAGAGTTTCAAGATGATAGCGTATCAAAAATTGAAGCATGTGAGGTGAATTGTGAACACGATATGGTTCTCATCTCGACATATAAGAAGTAGTTGATCTGAAGCGAATGACGTTGGTCACTAAAAACGCCATTTCAAACCTGCTTCTAATTTTTGTTGTGGCACGTGATTGATTTTTCCATCACGCTCAAACTCCACGGTCAAATCTAGATGTGGCGTCATCTTAAAATCGATGCCAAAGCCGACCAGCGGGCGTACCGCTTGCGAGGAAATTGTGTTTCCATTTTGTGCGCTAAACTCCGAGCGAATTTGTGCTATCCCTATTTTGCCAAAAACATTAAATGCATCTCCTAGCGGCATATTTATTTTGCCAGCGGCGTACAACATCTTGACGTCTAAATCTGCAGGTATAGTGTTTTTTTCTGGACTTTGGAAGTGATAACCCGAGCTTAAATAACCAGTTTCGAGGCTGAATTGGTTCGTGACATTCCACCCCCCGTACAACTTTTTAGAGAGATTATGCTTGTTGTCGGCGACGAAACTCCCCGGTGCATATTGCCATGATCCTTCACCTGGCGTAGCGATTGAAATTCCTAGGTAGGGTTCTTGCGCAAATACTTTAGTGGAATAACATAGACTCGTTGCGACTAAAAGAAATGCAAATTTATGGGTCATATTGGCCTCTTGTGACTTGAAATAGAGTTGATCAAAAGCGATCCCATACTAAGTCTTGGGCATTTGAGGCGACAGTGCCGAAAGTCATATTATTTAAAAAATTGCCTTAAATATAGCCGGACTCCAATCCACGTAATACCGCTCGAATTCTGTCACGCACGTCTAATTTACTTAGGATGCAGGAGATATAATTTTTTATCGTTCCTTCGCTTAAGCCTAAGGCATTCGCGATTTCAGGATTACTTAATCCAGCCGCCATCAATGCCAAAATCTCAGTTTCTCTTGCGCTTAGCTTTTCATTAGCGGGTTCACTGCTTAGATGGATGCAGGCTTGGTTTTGCCCTGATGCCATCTGTGCACTGGCGGCTTTGTTGTTTAAGGCATCTCGCAATCTTTCTGTCAGTGCTGGCCGAAATAGACTACCTCCTTGGGCAACATGACGAATACCTTCAGTTAATCGTTCTAAAGAAATATCCTTCAGTAAAAAACCTTTAGCGCCTGCACGTATTCCCTCGAGCATTGCCTCATCATCGTCAAACGTTGTTAATAAGATCGTTGGCGGCAATTGCTTTGCATGGGCTTGCAAAAATGCGATACCAGAGCACAGTGGCATACGAATGTCTAACAATAATAAGTCTATTCTATTGGCCTGCGGGGCTAGTAAAGCACTTGCTTCTACGCCGTTGCTCGCTTCATACATCACGCGAATATCTGTAGACATATTCAACAAGCCGCTGATACCACTGCGCACTAAGGCTTGGTCATCAACTAACGCTACGTGAATCAAGATGGAAATCCTGTGCGAACTTCATACAAAGGGATTTGCATCTCCAAATAAAATCCTTGTTTTTTTGCGTGCCTTAAATTGAGTGTGCTGTCGCATAGTTGCAGTCGCTCGCGTATCCCTTGTAGGCCGTTATTCGGTTTGAGAACATCGCAACCTTGACCATCGTCTTGAATCTGAACCTTGAGCACGTGTTCGCTTTGTTTAAGGGTAATTTGCATGTTCTTTGCATCGGCGTGACGAACGGTATTGGTAATCGATTCTTGGACGCAATAAAAAATACAGTGTGCGACATGCATAGGGATTGGTACTTTTAATTGGTCAAACTGCAGTGTAATTTGGGGTTTAGGTATCGATGCGCACAAAATGCGCAAGGCTTGTTGTAAGTTGATTTCCTTATCGTTCTTCTCATTACTGACGACGGCGCGAACTTCTGTGAGTAAATCTTGGGCAAGCTCGCGTGATACTTGTAGTGCCTGCTGTAGTGGTGCATTAAGCGCTTTCGTATTCAACTTTGCCTGTATGGTGGCGCTATGGCGTACAGCCAAGTTGATATGCAAATTGAGTGTCGTTAATTGATGTCCTAGTATGTCGTGCAAATCACGTGCAATTCTTGTTCTCTCTGTTATTCGCACTGTATCGCTAAGCATGACTTGGGTTGCTTGTAATTCAGCGTAAGCGATCTTGAGTTGCAAACCTCGTTTGAGATATTGTTTTGAGGCGAGGACAAAGATGAAGCAAATACCGTAGAACAATAATTGTGCGACTAGATAGAACACCCCAATTTTCCAATGAGTGCCAGCCAGTGAAGGATTGTTAAACACGTAATAGAGATGGACACTGCTATAGACCAACATCAATAACGCTAAAAAACGTAGTGCACGTCGAAGCGGGAGGAAGGCTGCGAACTGCGCTGCTAACACGAGTAGCAGTGCCGACATACTAAACGCACCTAAGAAAAGTTGCACAGCAAATAGTGTATCTGTGCGAGATGCGCGATGCTGACTACGCAGCCAAAGGAGGGCGGTAAATAGGATGCTGAGCGCCGCACAATAACTTAAGTAGCAGAGATATTGCCATTCGATACGAGCAGCTTCTGTTTCAAGCGCAAGCCAATTGCTTAATACCTCGCGTACCCACCATTGGCAGAAGAATCCTGCCGGCGTATGAAGATTGGCTTGTTCGGGTGGGGTGAAGAACAGTTCAAGAAATTCAAATCCACCAAAAATGAGGCAAGCAAATAGACCACTGATGAGCGTTAAATGCGGTTTAAGGGGATATACAAACTGATTGACAAATCGTTGGAAAGAATGAGCCAAGTATTTGATGAAAAAATTGCTGCTGACGTGGGTCATACGTTAGCCCCGTGCACATGTAAAGTACTGTAGGAGTGCAAATCTTAACTTACTTATTTGTAGATCAGCTTCATCGCCAAGATAAACGCTGAAAGTGCGAGCGAGATAAGATTGGCGAGAATAATGGGCATCGCACCCAACATGAAACCGTAAATCAGCCAACACAGAACACCACTGACCATGATGCAGTACATGCCAAGCGATACGCCCTCGGCACGTTTACGTTTCCAGGTGAGCCAAGCCTGTGGAATGAAAGCACTAGTCGTCAAAAATGCGGCGACGAAGCCGATGAGATCGAGTTGAGACATGGAAGAGAATAATTAAGGCAAAAAGCTGCCGTTATGAAAAATCAAGGGCGCGGCATCGCCATGGGAACATCGTTCAACTTCGCCGACGAAAATGACATGATCGCCTTCGGGATATTGGCTACGGTTAAAACATTCAAACCACGCAGACGCGCCTTTCAGGATCGGTAAGCCAGTGCGCGAGAGCGTAAATTCAACACCTTCAAAGCGGTTTTCGCTGCGGCTTGCAAATTGCTCTGCCAAGACTTGTTGATCGGCGGTCAAAACGTTAATGACGTAGTGACTGTTTGCGCTAAATACAGGAAGGCTCTGAGCTCTCGTGCCCAAGCTCCACAGTACCAAAGGTGGATCAAGTGAGACGGAGTTAAAGGAGCTTGCGGTCAAGCCTAAAAAGCTGCCGTCCTCAAGGCGAGTTGTCACTACAGTAACGCCCGTTGCAAATTGCCCGAGAGCGGTACGGAATTGGCGACTATCAAAATCAGGTGGTAGAGCGAGGGAGACGGGCTTTTGCATCAGTGATCCAAAGGTAATTTCCATCATTATCCCAGATTTTTGCGTTTCTCATGAGAGTGTCCCCAATCAAAAAAATGGTCTCAGTTTCGGCTGCTCTGATTAGTTATTCTGAATAGTGACCTCGTGGTGGTTATTTTGATAATCGTCGACTGGCGATTGTTTTGCGTAGTGCTGCAAGAATTAGCGGCTCGCATGTGTTAAACTCTCGCCTCATTTGACGCTGAAGCTGTTTCGTAAGCAATTGATTTTTAAGAATATTTCATCGACCTTTGCGTGAGGCCTACATGTTTAGCAAAAAACTATCAAAACAGCTTTTGTTGGTATGCACTTTGATACTTGCATTTGCAGGTACGAATCTACATGCAATGCAAATGGATCGTCCTTTCCCAGCGGGAATTAAGCGCGGCAAGATGAGTACAACAGCTTTGGCTGAGATTGTCATCGATGGTAAGTTGAAACCCTTGTCGGTCGCCCTGAAAATTTATAACGACGATAATTTGACGGTGACACCTGCTAGTCTGGATGTACGTAATATCATCGTCTATTACTTGGAAAATGAAGTTGGCGAAATTCAAAAGATTTGGATTTTGACGGCAGAAGAAGCCAAACGCCCATTTCCGCCTCGAGCGAATTAGTAGAAACCAGAACCCTAGCTTTGCTTAATCCAAGTAAATCGTAGTAAGTTAAATCGTAATAAGTAACAAGCAATAAGTGAATCGAAACGAATGTCTACCGTAATTTCAAATCAAGAAAACTCAAATAATGCTGATGCTGTAGAAGCGAGCGTTGCCGCACCTGCGCAGAAAAAAGTCTTCATCAAGACCTTTGGCTGCCAAATGAATGAGTACGACTCCGACAAAATGCAAGACGTGCTGGCAGCAACCGATGGCATGATCAAAACGGATAAGCCTGAAGATGCTGACGTGATTTTGCTTAACACCTGCAGTGTGCGCGAAAAAGCTTCGGAAAAAGTGTTTTCAGATTTGGGACGTTTGCGTGAATTGAAACGTGACAAGCCTGATTTGGTGATCGGTGTTGGTGGTTGTGTGGCGTCGCAAGAAGGTGAGGCGATTATTCGTCGCGCGCCTTATGTTGATGTCGTATTTGGCCCGCAAACCTTGCATCGCCTACCGCAGTTGATCAAAGATCGCCGTCAATCGGGGCGTTCTCAAGTTGACATTAGCTTCCCTGAGATTGAGAAATTCGATCATTTGCCACCCGCGAAAGTGGAAGGTGCGACAGCCTTTGTCTCTATCATGGAAGGTTGCTCTAAATATTGCAGTTATTGCGTGGTGCCATACACACGTGGTGAAGAAGTTTCTCGTCCATTTAATGACGTGCTGGTCGAAGTGGCTGGCTTGGCAGAGCAGGGCATTAAAGAAATCAGTTTGCTCGGTCAAAACGTGAATGCCTATCGCGGCGTGATGGATGATGGCGAGATTGCTGACTTCGCTTTGCTGTTGGAATATATCGCCGAGTTTCCACAAATCGAACGTATACGCTTTGTGACGAGTCATCCTAAAGAATTTAACCAACGCTTGATTGATGCTTACGCCAAAATTCCTAAATTGGTGAATCATGTGTATTTGCCAGCGCAGCACGGATCAGACCGTGTATTGGCGGCGATGAAGCGTGGTTACACCTCCTTGGAATACAAGTCTGTGATTCGCAAATTACGTGCGGTGCGCCCGAATATGCACATCTCTTCTGATTTTATTGTGGGCTTTCCTGGTGAAACGGATGAGGATTTCGATGCCTTGATGAAGTTAATCAACGATGTTGAATTCGATAACAGCTTTAGTTTTATTTTTAGCGCTCGACCAGGTACACCGGCGGCCAATCTTGAAGATACAACGCCAGCGCCGTTGAAGCTGAAACGTCTGCAGTTTTTGCAGTCTGTGATTGACGCAAATACCAAGAAATATAGCAATGCCATGATAGGCACAGTGCAACGCATTTTAGTCGAAGGACCTTCGGTGAAAGATCCGAATGAATTGCAAGGTCGTACTGAGAATAATCGCGTAGTGAATTTCGCTGGTGGCAAAGAGTTAATTGGTACCTTGGTCAACACACGCATTACTGAATCGTATAACTATTCTCTGCGTGGAGAATTGGTCGATTAATTCTAACGAAGCGGTACGCTTCGCATCGAGAGAAAAGCTATTTTGAAAACGAAAACGCCTGTTCCTGTTTTATATTTTGTTCCGCAGCCTTTAGATAATCTGCGCTTGGCGCACTTATGCGGGCCGCTCGATGAAAACTTGCGTCAAATTTCTGCTGCACTTGATCTCAGCATTTTTCGACGCGGTGAAAAATTTATTGTGAGTGGCCACAACGCCGAAAAAGGTTTGGAGTTGTTAGAGAAATTTTATGCTCAGGCCAAGAAAATCATTAGTATCGATGAAGTGCAATTAGCCTTAGTCGAACAACGCGCCAATAGCAGCAAGAAGAAGGCGCAGGAAGAAGGTCTGGATGAATTTGCTGCGACAGCGAAAGTGGCGAACGCCAAGCTAGTTGCAGAGACGGCGACAAAAGCGCCAGCAAAAACGCCAGCAAAAACGAGCCGGGCCAAGAAGGTGGTGGTTGAGCTTGATCAAGACATTCAAGAGACTCAAGCAGAAGTCGAAGTTGAAGTCGAGAGCCCAATACTTAAAACACGTCGTAGTGATCTGCGTGGGCGTACACCGCATCAAAATGC
>CALKVB010000038.1 GCA_937996605.1 uncultured Oxalobacteraceae bacterium
CAGCCACGGCATCAATTTGGGCATGGTTACTGCTGAATGAGCCAATCACACACGGCATTATTGCCGGCATACTGATCGTGCTCAGTGCGACAGCGATGTCTTTAGGTTTGATTAAGTTACCAAAGCGAACTGAAAAAATCGCGTAAGAATACGGCAGTGAGGAGGGAGGCGCATGTCGCCTCCTTTTAGTATTACTCTTCGCGCTAATTTCAGGGCAATTCAAACTGGCACGCTAAACCATGTGTACCGAGCCTGTAAGAAATTCTGTGTAAATGCCACGGAACAAATCAGTGGTCGTATTTTTGAATACGATCACCAAGCTCAATCATAAAACGATTTAAGGCCATACGCCAATTTTGAATTGGCATTGTCCATTTCTTTGCGGCCTGAGAGATGGCCAGATACACCACTTTCATAGCGGATTCATCACTTGGAAATAACTTTCTTCGCTTGGTCGCCGAACGGATGATACTGTTGAGGGACTCGATCGCATTGGTCGTGTAAATCGCTTTGCGTATTTCTGGTGGGTATTCAAATAGCGTGCGCAGATTGACCCAGTGTGTCGTCCATGACTTGGCAATTTGTGGATATTGCTCGCTCCATTGCTGACTAAAGCGTTCCAACTCGGTCAGTGCTTGGTCTTCAGTTGTGGCTTGATAAATGCGCTTAAGATCAGCAGTAACAGCTTTATAGTCTTTCCACGATACATACTTCAAGCTGTTGCGCACCATGTGAACAATGCATAGCTGAATGCGGGTTTCTGGATACTCGGCTGCTATCGCCTCAGGAAATCCTTTAAGGCCATCAACACAGGCGATAAGAATGTCCTGCACACCACGGTTTTTGAGTTCTGTTAGCACCGAAAGCCAGAATTTTGCCCCTTCGGTATCTGACATCCACAAGCCGAGCAGTTCTTTTTTGCCCTCCATATTCACGCCAAGCGCCAAGTAAATGGCCTTGTTGATGACGCGCATATTGTCGCGAATTTTAATAACGATGCAATCCAAATAGACGATAGGGTAAATGGGGTCAAGTGGACGAGATTGCCATTGTGTGATCTGCTCTAGAACTCGGTCTGTGACCTTGGAAATGAGCGTAGGCGATACGTCTGCGTCATACATTTCTTTGAAGGTCTGCACAATTTCACGGGTCGATAGCCCCTTGGCGTACAGCGTCAGAATTTGATCGTCCATCGCAGTCAGGCGCGTTTGCCCTTTGCGTAAGAGCTGCGGTTCGAAGCTACCGTCACGGTCTCGTGGCGTGAGAATTTCTACTTCGCCATGCGTACCTTTGAGGCGTTTTGAGGTGCTGCCATTACGTGTATTTCCACGCCCTGGCTTACTATCCGAATGCTTCTCGTAACCCAAATGTTCAGTGAGTTCAGCATTTAAAGCTGTTTCTACAGTGAGCTTGACCAGCTCCCTCGACAGCATATTCAGATCTGCTTCCGTCTTGATGTCCTTAGCAAGCTCTTTTGCTAAAACTTTCAGTTTTTCTCTATCCATTAAAATGTCCATCGGTAATTCCTCGTGCGAAAGGTTAATAGACCGTGGACATTTACACAAATTTATTTACAGGCTCGATCGCTGCAATGATCGCTGCAACTGATCACTGCAACTTAGTTCGAATTGGGTGGTCGAACTTAGCTGTCGCATGCATACCACCGTGTCATCAATGCATGAAGATGTCCTGTATAGTCTGCGCCAAGGTGTTGAATCTCTTTGCTTTGAATTTCATCGCTTCTCTCGACCTCAGTTCATGACAAAAACTAACTCAATAATGAATTCTGCCTTTATGCCTCCGATCTTTTCTAAACATTTTTCTACATTCTGTATTGCAGCAATGTTAATAACTGCAAGTGTTTCGCCAACACTTGTGTACGCACAAAGCTCACAAGTCGATAAAGATACGATGACCCTGTTGATACCTGACCGCGTATTTGATGGTCATGTCATGCATAGCGATTGGGTGGTAGTGGTGAAAGGAAATAAGATCGCGATGGCAGGCCCGCAGCGCATGAAATTGCCGGAATCGACGAAAGTCATCGAGATGAAAGGGGTGACCTTGATGCCTGGCTTGATTGAAGGGCATTCGCATTTGTTTTTGCATCCCTACAATGAGGTTTCTTGGGATGATCAAGTGCTCAAAGAGACGCGTACAGAGCGCACTTTGCGTGCAGGTTTGCATGCTAAAGCAACGCTGATGGCAGGTTTTACCACCGTCAGAGATTTAGGTACTGAAGGTGCATCCTATGATGACTTTGGTCTAAAACGCTCGATTGAAAAGGGGATTATTCCCGGTCCGCGTATGATTATCGCCAGCAAGGCACTGGTGGCAAAAGGTGCCTATGGCCCGAAAAGTCAAAATCCTGATCTCGATTTGCCACAGGGCGCAGCAGAAGTCTCAGGCTTAGAGCAGATTAGCCAAGAAGTTCGCACACAAATCAGTAAAGGTGCTGATGTGATTAAAGTGTATGCCGACTATCGCGCGGGTCGTGATGGCGAGGCAGCGCCTATCTTTAGTAAAGAAGAGATGGCACTGATGGCGCAAATCGCCAATAGTGGTCGACGCCAATTGGTCGCCCATGCTTCTACGCCAGAAGGAATGATGCGTGCGATTGAAGCCGGGGTGTCGTCGATTGAACATGGTGATGGTGGCACTGAAGCGGTGTTTAAACGGATGAAAGAAAAAGGCGTCACATTATGTCCAACGCTAGCGGCTGGCGATGCGATTGAGCAGTATCGTGGATGGAAAAAAGCTGTCGATCCTGAGCCAGTACGTATTTTAGCCAAACGTGCTTCCTTTAGTTTGGCATTGAAGGCTGGCGTGAATATCTGCATGGGTGGTGATGTTGGTGTCTATGCCCACGGCGACAATGCACGCGAAATGGAATTGATGGTCGAGTATGGTATGCCAACAATCGATGTCCTTCGTGCGGCAACCTCAGGCAACGCTAAGTCGTTTGACTATGCTGATCGAATAGGCAGTGTGAAAGTCGATATGTTGGCAGATTTACTTGCCGTTGAAGGTGACCCAACAAAAGATATCCGTGATCTACGAAGAGTGAAATGGGTGATGAAAGACGGTGTGATCTATCGTAGCTTCAAATAAGAAATATCCTATCAACGATTGAAAACTAAGAATTGAAAAAAGGTGAGAGTGATGAAAAAGAGTTTGATTGTACTGGCGGTGCTATCGCTATCGTCGCTATCTTCAACGAAAGGATATGCGATTGAGGTTTCGAGTACGCTGTTGGCGGCGGAGTCTTCGGTATCAAAACATGCCGACTCGTCTTACGCTGATTTGGTGAATCTTTTCTCAGAATGGCGAAATTTCGAACGCCCAGGTTTGAAAGATGGCGCACCCGATTACAGCAAGGCTACCCGACTCTCAGCAGGACCGAAATTCAAGCAATTGCAGGCGCGCCTATTAGCCATGAATATTCAAAACTGGCCGATGTCTCAACAGATCGATTGGAAAATAATTCGCGCAGAAATGAATGGCTATGATTTCAATCAGCGTGTTTTGCAACCATGGGTACGGGACCCAGCCTTTTACCAAAGTATTTATACTGAGGCCTCCGATACGCCAGCGCGTGAAGGCCCCACCAACCATGCCACTGTCGAAGTGTGGCGTTACCAATTTCCATTGAGTTCGCTTGATCAAGAAAAGTTAGCCAGAGAAATTGCTGTGATTCCACCTTTATTAAAACAAGCCAAGGTGAATCTCACGGGTGATGCGCGAGACTTGTGGATTGCAGGTACGAGTACGATGGAACAGCAAGTGGTCGAGCTACAAGAGTTGCAAACAAAAATCGGGGCGAATGCCTCGACGACGCTGCAGCTTGCCATCAAATCCGCGCTCGACTCCACCAGTGATTTTGTGGTGTGGTTACATGAAAAGTCAGCGTCGAAGCGAGGACCATCAGGTATAGGCAAAGAGAACTACACCTGGTATCAGCAAAATGTGCACATGGTGCCGATGACTTGGCAGCAAGAAGTTGATCTCTTACAACGTGAGCTTGATCGTGCTTGGGCTAATCTCAAACTTGAAGAGCAGCGCAATAAGGCACTGCCACCAATGACAGCGGCTGCAACACCTGAGGAGTTTAATGCTAGGGCGAACGCGGCGGCGACAAAACTGATGCGTTTCTTAGTGCAAAAAGATGTGATGCCTGTCAAGCCCAATATGGAGCCTGCGATACGCGAACATTTGCAAAGTTTTGTGCCAGAAGAGAAGCGCAATTTCTTTAGCATTACTTTGCATTACGATCCACTGGCCTTGTACTGCCATTGGTATCATTGGTTTGATTTAGCGCAAATGCGTGATGAACCGCATGCCAGTATGATTCGTCGTACTCCCTTACTTTATAATCTGTGGGATAACCGGAACGAAGGCGTCGCGACTGGGGTTGAAGAGATGTTTATGCATATGGGCCTACACGATGATAGTCCGCGCTCTCGCGAGCTGGTGTGGATCTTGTTGGCGCAAAGGGCCGCACGTGGTTTAGGTTCATTGTATGCGCACGCCAATATCAAAAATATGGAAGAAGCAAGTCGCGTTCATCTCGATTGGACACCGCGCAATTGGATGCGAAGAGAGCCGCATTTGCTTAAATTCGAACAACATCTGTATTTGCGACAACCAGGTTATGGCACGAGTTATGTGGTCGGTAAATACCTGATCGAGAAACTGATGGCGCAAAGAGCCAAGCAATTTGAATTAGCGGGAAAAGAGTTTCGTATGCGAGACTTTTTTAGAGATTTTAATGAGCACGGCAATATTCCGCTTAGTTTGACGGCGGAACAAATCTTGGCGACACCGATACAGTAAATGTATTTTTTTGTGCCGTGGCGCTGCTCACAAGGAAGTGCCATGGCAGGATTTCGATCGATAATCAAACCTTACTCAGTAAGATCCAATACTTAACATCATCACTTAGGAAGAAATATGACTTCGACTATCGTCAAAAGCGATTTAGAAATTGCACAGGCTGCAAAACTCAAACATATTAACGACATTGCGAATCGCCTCGGTGTCGACGTTGATGATCTCGAACACTATGGTAAATACAAGGCAAAGTTGCCCTTGCATTTGATTGATCCAGAAAAAGTAAAAAAGAATAAATTGGTCTTGGTGACAGCAATTACACCTACCCCTCCTGGTGAGGGTAAAACCACGACGTCGATAGGATTGACCGAAGGTCTGAACCGTATAGGAAAGAAAGCGACCGTGGTACTGCGTGAACCATCATTAGGTCCCGTATTTGGTATCAAGGGCGGTGCTGCGGGTGGTGGTTATTCGCAAGTGGTGCCGATGGAAGATATTAATCTGCATTTTACCGGCGACTTTTCGGCAATCGAAAAAGCGAATAATTTATTGGCGGCTTTGATCGATAATAATATTTATTTCCAAAAAGAGAGCTTAGGTATCGATCCGCGCACCGTGAAATGGAAACGCGTGATGGATATGAATGACCGTTCCTTGCGTAGCATCATTACTGGCTTGGGCGGTCGTCCTGGCGGTAACCCTCGTGAAGCGGGTTTCAATATTACTGCGGCCTCTGAGATTATGGCGATCTTGTGTCTTGCTGAATCCTTCCAAGATTTGAAAACCAAGCTCGGCAACATTTATGTCGGCGACACCTACGATAATAAACCTATCTACTGCCGCGATCTGAAAGCACAAGGCGCGATGGCGGCTTTGTTGAAAGATGCGATCAAGCCAAATCTGGTACAAACCTTAGAAGGTAATCCAGCGATTATCCACGGCGGTCCTTTCGCGAATATTGCGCAAGGCACTAATTCGGTATTGGCGACCAAACTTGGCTTGTCTTTATCAGATTATGTGGTGACCGAAGCAGGCTTTGGCGCCGATTTAGGTGCAGAAAAATTCCTCGATATTAAGTGCGGCTATTCAGGTTTGAGTCCGTCCGCAGTCGTCATCGTCGCTACTGTTAGAGCGCTGAAATACCACGGTGGCCAAGATCTCAAATCTTTAACAACACCGAATCTCGATGCACTCAAAGCAGGATTTGCGAATCTTGAAAAACACTTAGAAAACATCGCGCAATTTGGTTTGCCAGCGGTGGTGTCGATTAATCGCTTTAGCAGTGATAGTGACGAAGAACTCTCTTTCTTAAGACAAGCGTGTGAAGCACGTGGTGCTAAGGTAGCTTTGTCAGAGGGTTGGGCAAAAGGTGGCGCGGGTACGACTGATTTAGCGCAGGCTGTGGTTGATACCATAGAAAACTTCAGCGGTCGTTATACCCCAATTTACGATTGGAATAGTGATATCAAAACTAAGGTAGAGACAGTCGCAAAAAAAATCTATGGTGCAGGATCGGTAGTATTTCAAGCGAAAGCTTTGGCGGATATTAAGCACATCGAAGGTCTAGGTTTGGGACATTTACCTATTTGTATCGCTAAAACGCAAAAGTCTTTCTCCGACAATGAAGCGCTAATTGGTCGTCCAAGTGGTTTTGAACTTACCGTGCGCGAATTTGAAATCGCAGCGGGGGCTGGATTCTTGGTGCCGATTACTGGTGCAATCATGCGCTTGCCGGGCTTACCTGCGGTGCCTGCAGCCTTGCACATTGATATTGATGATGAAGGTGTGATTAGCGGTTTGTCTTAAATCGCTTGACCGCCAGTACCGAGGACAGTGCTGGTTTGACTGTCCTGGTATTTCTTGAGTATTGGCGTGCCCTTGAAACTTTCGGGATTTTGCTTATCGTCATACTCATTTCGAGGCTGCTCAGCTATCCAATCGCAAATGCCTGAACAATGAGCTTTGTGCATGCTCTTTGGGTATTTCAATTAGCGGCGAGCATTTAAATTTGGCCTTGTTACAAAATATTTTTCGTTTAAGCCTCAATCGAGGCGGACGATGTCTCGTAACTCGGTTCTTTCAAGTAAGTTTTCCAAATCTTCTGTTTCTCTTCCGCCCAATTTCAAATCAAAAATCGGTAACAGCCGCTGTTCGATGAAGCATCAACGGAGTGTCGCGAAATTGCCTTGTAAAGTGTTTTTTTCATTCATTTTCTACATATCGTATTTATAATTTACTTTCTTTATTGCTAATGCTTCTTGTCTAAAGTGCCGACGTTTCTTGCGGGAGTCGAATCATCAGTGAGCTTGCAGTATGGGAAGTAAAGAAGTCAAAAATACGTAAAAAAATAAATGGGGAGA